>JBAXFM010000107.1:0-15544 GCA_037139855.1 Bacteroidota bacterium | reverse complement strand
ATGATTACAGTCTCTAACCTGGGCATCCAGTTTGGCAAACGCATCTTGTTCCAGGATGTCAACATGGTGTTCACCCCTGGCAACTGCTACGGGATCATCGGGGCCAATGGCGCCGGAAAATCCACTTTCCTGAAAATGCTCTACGGAGAGATGGACAACACAACAGGATCGGTTAACTTCGGACCGGGCGAACGGTTATCGGTGTTGAAGCAAAACCATGCCGAATTCAATGAATACGCGGTTCTTACCACCGTTTTAATGGGTCATGCCGAGCTATGGGCCATCATGAATGAAAAGGATTCTCTCTATGCAAAAGCCGACTTTTCGGAGGCCGATGGCAACCGTGCATCGGAGCTGGAGGAAAAATTTGCAGCCATGGATGGCTGGAATGCCGAAAGCAGCGCTGCCAGCCTGTTAAGTGGCCTGGGAATTAAAGAGGATCTCCATGGTAAAATGATGCGCGAACTCAATGGCCGCGACAAGGTGAAGGTGCTCCTGGCCCAGGCGCTCTTTGGTAAACCTGACAATCTTTTACTGGATGAGCCCACCAACGACCTTGACCTTGAAACAGTGAACTGGCTGGAAGGCTATCTTGCCAACTTTGACAACACCGTGCTGGTGGTTTCGCACGACCGCCATTTCCTCGACTCCATCTGCACCCATATCGTCGACATCGACTTTGGACGGGTGCAGCAGTTCCCCGGGAACTACAGTTTCTGGTATGAATCGAGCCAGCTTGCCCTACGCCAGCAACTCGCTCAAAATAAAAAGGCCGAGGAACGCAAGAAGGAACTCCAGGAATTTATCGCCCGTTTCAGCGCCAATGCGTCAAAGTCGAAACAAACAACCAGCCGTAAAAAGATGATCGAGAAGCTCAACATCGAAGAAATCAGGGCTTCAACCCGAAAATATCCGGGCATCATCTTCACCCCCGACCGTGAACCGGGAAATACCATCCTCGAGGTAAAGGACCTAAGCAAAACCCTTGATGGCACCCTGCTGTTCAAACACCTTAGTTTCACCATGCAGAAGGAAGACAAGGTGATCTTCCTTTCAAGGGATACCCGGGCCATGACCGCTTTTTTCGAAATCATCAAGGGACACGAACAACCCGACTCCGGATCGTATGAATGGGGCCAGACCATCACCAAAGTATATCTGCCGCTCGAATACGAAAAACTTTTCGAGACGAATCTCAACCTGATGGACTGGCTCGGACAATTTTCAAGCGATACCACCGAAAATTACCTCCGGGGATTTCTGGGGAAAATGCTCTTCTCGGGTGAAGAGATTTTTAAAAAAGCCAATGTGCTTTCAGGAGGTGAAAAAGTGCGCTGCATGATTGCCCGCATGATGACCCGGAATGCCAATGTGATGATGCTCGATACCCCAACCAACCACCTTGACCTGGAATCAATCCAGGCGTTTAACAACACCCTGATGAAATTCAAAGGGAACATCCTGATGTCGTCGCATGACCATGCTTTTATTCAAACCGTGTGCAACCGCATCATCGAAATTTCTCCCAAAGGAATGATTGACAAGCGGATGGAATACGACGACTATGTAACTGATGAGAAGATCAGGGAACAACGTAACAAACTATACTAAACCTTATTATGATCGCAGCCGAAGGCCTTACCGTTGAATTCGGGGGAACTACCCTTTTTAAAAATATTTCGTTCGTCATCAACGAAAAAGACCGCATCGCCCTCATGGGGAAGAACGGGGCCGGGAAATCGACCTTGCTTAAAATCCTTGCAGGTGAACGCCCTCCATCCAGCGGACGGGTATCCTCACCAAAAGGCACGGTAATTGCCTATCTGCCTCAGCATCTCCTCACCGTCGACAGCCGCACAGTATTCGAAGAAGCATCTCAGGCTTTCTCGTCCATTTTTGATATGAAAACCCGGATGGAGGAACTGAACAACCTGCTTACCACACGCACCGATTATGAGTCGGAAGAATACTATCAGATCATTGAAGAAGTATCGCTGCTGAGCGAGAAATTTTACTCCATCGCCGATATCAATTACGATGCCGAGATCGAAAAGATATTGCTGGGATTGGGTTTTTTACGCACCGATTTCACCCGCCCCACCGGCGAATTCAGCGGAGGATGGCGCATGCGCATCGAACTGGCCAAGATCCTGCTGCAAAAACCCGACCTCATCCTGCTCGATGAGCCCACCAATCACATGGACATTGAGTCGGTGCAATGGCTGGAAGATTTTCTCATCAGCAGCGCCAAGGCGGTAATTGTGATCTCGCACGACCGGGCTTTTGTCGACAATCTCACCACCCGGACCATCGAGGTAACCATGGGCCGGATCTACGACTACAAGGTAAACTACACCATGTACCAGCAACTCCGGCTTGAACGACGCCAGCAACAACAAAAAAAGTTTGATGAGCAGCAAAAGATGATCGCCGAAACACAGGAGTTCATCGAACGGTTTAAGGGCACCTACAGCAAGACACTCCAGGTTCAATCTCGGGTTAAAATGCTGGAAAAGCTTGAACTTGTTGAGATTGATGAAGAGGACACCTCGGCCCTTCGGTTGAAATTTCCGCCATCGCCGCGGTCGGGCAGCTACCCGCTGATCCTGAGCGGACTGTCAAAAAATTATGGCAATCACAACGTGTTTTCCGACGTTTCGCTCAGCATCGAGCGCGGTGAACGGGTTGCTTTTGTGGGAAAAAACGGGGAAGGCAAATCAACCCTGGTGAGAGCCATCATGGGCGAAAAGGGTTATGAAGGCACTTTGACCCTCGGTCACAACATCATGATCGGATATTTTGCCCAGAATCAGGCCTCGATGCTGGATGAAAACATAACTGTTTTCCAAACCGTTGATGATGCCGCCAAAGGAGATATCCGTTCAAAAATCAGGGATATCCTGGGGGCCTTTATGTTTGGCGGCGACATCTCCTCCAACAAGGTAAAAGTGCTTTCCGGCGGCGAACGCACCCGGCTGGCCATGATCAAACTGCTGCTCGAACCTGTTAATCTGCTGATTCTCGATGAGCCCACCAACCACCTCGACCTGAAAACCAAGGATATCCTGAAAAGCGCCCTCCAGGATTACGACGGCACCATGATCCTGGTATCGCACGATCGCGACTTTCTCGACGGATTGGTCAATAAGGTTTTTGAATTTGGTAACAAACGGGTGAAAGAACATCTCGGCGACATCCATAGTTTCCTGCAGAAGAAAAAACTGGAAAACCTTCGGGAACTTGAGAGGACTGTTAAGCAGTAACCCATTGCCCCGGGCTTCAGCCCGGGGTTTAGAGGATTAGAATAATCTCGGGGCTAGCCCCATTTCATTTATTAAGAGATACGCACCGATGTCATCGATAAGGAACCCATCATCGTTTTATCATTGAAGAACGTCACAGGTTCATTCTCATTCTTCAAACCCAGCACGTAAAGTAATGGCAGGTAATGTTCAGGCGTAGGAATTGCCAATCCAACTGCACTGCCTAATTGTTGATAATTGATCAGTTGCCGGTGTTCATTTCCGGATATCAGCTTTTTAAACGTATCATTTGCTTCTATGGCCCAGTCAAACCCCTGGATTTTTCCTGACCAGTCAATGGCCCGCAGGTTGTGCACCAGGTTGCCGCTGCCGATGATCAGGATGCCCCTGTTGCGAAGCGGGGCAAGTTCTTTTGCAAGATCATACTGCTGCTGCGGGTTCAGACCATAATCAAGGCTCATCTGGATCACCGGCACTGAAGCATCAGGGTACATCTGCATGATCACACTCCATGCCCCATGATCCATACCCCATTTGTCATCAGGTTTAACAGACACTCCTGTGACCATGCCTTGCACTTCCTTAGCCAGGTCGGGACTGCCCGGGGCCGGGTATTGCACTTCATATAATTTTTGCGGGAAACCCCCAAAATCATGGATGGTTTTAGGTTTTGCCATAGAGGTTACCAGCGTACCATGGGTTTCCCAGTGGGCGGAAATGCAGAGTATGGCCTTCGGTTTCGGCATTGATTCCGCCATGGCACGCCACCCATCGGTAAATTCATTGTGTTCAATGGCATTCATCGGACTGCCATGACCAACAAAAAGCACCGGCATTGAGCCGGTACTTTCCATGGATTGGGATAATTTGGTTAAATCGCTAACAGTCATGATTGTTTTTGCAAAAGGCAACAGTACCAGTGAAGTGAGAAATTGTTTTCGGTTCATCACCGGTTATTGAACCACAACCAGTTTTAATTTAATGGTGAATTCATCGTAGATTACCTTGTCGCCAAGATCGCTGAAAAAGGTGCCGGAACCATATTTAATACTGTAGGCAGTACGGTCAACCACAATGCTGTTGGCGTTGAACACATAAGAATTGCCATCTTTTTTGATAACAGCCTTGAATGAAAGGGGTTTGGATATTCCTTTAATCGTCAGATTTCCATGAATCTCGGTAACCGATTTGCTTACATCAACCGGTTTGGTAATGGTAAAAACAGCTTCCGGGAATTTTGCAACATCAAAAAAGTCGGGCGAACTGAGGTGACCAACCAGCTTCTTGTTATACTCTGCATCGGTTAAATCAGTATCAACAATGGTTGCCATGCTGATTACAAACGATCCGGAGGTAACTTTGTCATTGGCTATTTTCAAGGATCCCGATTTCAGTCCGATGGTTCCTTCATGGAAACCAGTAAGCTTTTCGGCTTTCCAGTTTAACGTCGATTTTGTGGCATCCACATTATACGTTTGCGCAAAAGCTGCAACAAGGACAAATTGTAATAAAATGATCAGAGAAGTGATTTTCGTTTTCATAATAGTGTTTGTTTTAATGATTGATTTGAGTTGTAATTACCTTTTTTTCTCACCCTAACCATCTCCTCAGGGAGAGGGTCCCCCCTTCTCCCTGGGGAGATGGGGCCGGGGGATGAGGCATTTAATTTTCATTCGACAAAGGTACAGTGCCTACACCACCCGGAGTTACACTTTCAGGAAGAGTGGTGGTACAATCAGGAAATGGCAGGATGCAGTTGTTTGCGGAACTCCGTCGGCGTGGTTCCGGTCTTTTTATGAAACACCCGGGTAAAGTATGATTTTTCATTGTATCCCAGCTCATAGCCGATTTCGGAAACTGTTTTTTCTGAATTCATCAGCAACTGACGTGCTTCGATGAGTTTCCGTGTTTCAATAATCTCCGTGATGCTTTTTCCAAAAACCGAATGGCTGATCAGATTCAGATTCCGGGCCGACATATTCAGCTTATCGGCATAGAATTCAACCCCGACAGTCCGCTTGTAATTATATTCAAGCGTTTGTAAAAAGTTGTTAAACGTAATGACCTGTGAATTACCTGAGACTTTTTCGTCGAGAAACTGTTTTTTTGTGGCTGTGATCAGTTTTGAAAGGACAGCATTCAGCAGATGCCGGATCATGGTATAGTCAACAGCCTCCTGTTCATTTTCTCGGCGCATAATTTCACAAAGTTCATTCAGGGTGGTACTGCAAAAGTCTTCTTCAAGTTTGTAATTGATATCGTCAAGGAATCCTGAGTAAAAATTAAATGAACTCTGCGGAATAAAATCACCGGTGTACCTGATTACCCAACCCCTGGTGGTTTCATCCGGGATGAAGCTGTGAACCTTTCCCTGGGCAATATATACTATCACTGGCGGCTCCAGCAATTCTGCTGCAAAATCAACGAAATGGGTCGGACGGCCATGCGTTATGATGAGCAGCTCCTCGTGCTCGTGCCGGTGTGGTACCGATGGGTTCAGGATAATCGATTCGACCAGTTCCCTGGAAATTTTCTGAATAATGAATGGAACGTTCATGTTATTTTTTCAGGCTATAAACTTTTACCGTCCCCCTCACCATGATCAAATGGTCGAGATACGGCTCAATCTCTTTGTTTCCATCAACAATCCTGGAATCGGAGTACAAGTATGCGGCCCCCTGCCCGATCATCTGTTTTAAGTTCGCTGCAACAAGTCCGTCATGATCAAATCCCCAGCCTTTTTTATCCAGGTAATAAAAGAAAATATGATGCGATTCATCATTCCCGACAATACACAAGGCATTTTTCGGCACAGCCCGCTGAAGGTCGTGCTTGTAAGTCAGCAGGTCTTTATTGAATCCGGGTGAATCGACACTCCACCTTACCTGCATCCGCAAGTATGCCGTTAATGGAAGGATCAGCAACAAGCCGATGGCAAGGTACCTGGCAACCTTGTTTCGCTGCTTCAGCATCTGATTTGCGCCATAAGCAACCAGGATAAAAAGAAACGGAAGGAAAGGGAAAAGGTAATAATCATGCACATTGGCGATCATGTTCAGTTCATATAAAAAATAGCCGCAAATCGCAAGTCCCGGTAATGCAAGTAACGGAAAGAATGGCTTTCTGTAAGCATTGTTTTTGACCAGAAAAAAGAATCCCACCAGAAAAAACAACAACGATCCGTAATTGAGCAATAACTCGGGCAGGGTAGATATGATGTTGAACTGCAGGTAATCCAGAATTGTTGCCATTGGTATATCGTTCCCCGACATCCAATGTACAATCCCTTTCACATCCCATTGAGGCACAACTGTTGCATACCAGGCCAGCGGGGGCAGTAGAAACAACAAGATGGACGACATTTTCAAAAATCGTTTCCCGCTGATCCCATGTTGAATACCTGCCATTACCAACCAGCCCAATGGAGTAATAAAATAAAGAATAAACGGAAGTTTGCACAGCGCGCCCAGAATTAAAAACAATCCACTGAATAACAATGTTGATAATTTTGCATTCCTGATCCACATGAAAAACAGGGCAATTCCCCAGATGGAGCAACAAAGCGCCAGGTTGTCAGGCAGCGGATTAATGGTATAATAAAAGAAACTGGGCGAAAAGTTGAAGGCCCATGCGCCAATCAGGGCAAGGATGTCGTTCCGAAAGATGGCCGACAGCAACTTATAGATGCCCGCAATTGAAAACAATCCGATCACAAACATGAATATTCGCGTGATGATCAGATGGTTCCCTAAGACTTTATAGGTAACCGCTACCAGCCATTGCATCAGGGGAAATTCCATTCGGAATATGCCATCTCCGTTTCCGCGCTCATTTCTTGCCGGGTTGAAAATATTCATATCGCCTTCATAAAAGTTGATGATGGTCGATTGTGTTTGCGTTTGCCGCCATACATGAATGCTCACCAAATCCTTGGAAAAATGCCTGAAATGCATGGCCAGGCTGATCAGGGCAATGAATAGCAGGATGGCATTCCGATGGGTTCGTTTCATGAGTATAACAGGTAAATTGGGAAAATTACTTCAGTTTCCGGGACTTTTTCGCCGTTCCTTTTTCTCAGATTGCTGGCGTTTCAGTTCCAGCCTTTCCTCTTTTGATGCTTTTGATGGCCTGGTAGCCTTGCGTTTCTTGCGGGGTGTCAGCGCCCGGGTCAGCAGGAGATAAAACTTCTCAGTCACCTTTTCCTTGTTTTGCAACTGCGATCGTTCTGATTGCGAAACGAGGAGAAGTTCACCGGCGGCATTGATCCTGGAGGCAAGTTTTTCTGCAATGAGCGCTTTTTCATCCTCAGATAATAAAACTGAAGATAAAACATGAAACCGCAGCTCCATCTTCGTGCTCACTTTGTTCACATGCTGCCCGCCGGGCCCGCTGCTGCGTGAGGCACTGAAATGCAATTCACCTGTAAAATCCCGGTCTTTCATGTCCATCGGACAAAATTAAACCATTTTCACCACCTGTAAAAAAAATTGCCGCCGGGCAACCTAAATAAAAATTTTGCGTCTACCTCCTGATCTCAAAATTTTATCCTTTTAATAATTCTCTTATAAAAGACCTGTACTTCCTTCTTCCGAAAACCAAACCCAGAGTTGGACGCAAAGCCAAAATGCGAAAATGCAGGCAAAATTAAATTCAAACTACAATGAGAAAGACCATGTTTTTGCTCCTGATCATTTCGATCGCAGCATTAAGTTCATGCAACAAGAACAACGATTCAACCACTCCAACGTTGACTGTGGCTGACCTTCCAACGAAGGCTACCCAGTACATCGACACCAATTACCCCGATGCTTCCGTACTCTATGTTGTAGCAATGAAAAATAGTGCAGCTGCCTTTATTGTAACCCTCAATACCACCGAAGAACTGGCCTTTACAACTATTGGGAATTACCTGGGCGATGGAGCCAATTTCCATGGCGGACACCATGGCGGTGGTGACTCGATTCATGGTGATACCATTCATGGCGGTTGTGGCGGCGGAGGACATCATGGAGGTGGACACCCTGGTGGCGGTCATCCTGGGAATGGAATCCCGGTCGATTCCCTGCCAACCCTCATTAAAGATTACATAACAGCCAATTTTGCCGGATACACCATCAAACATGCTGAATTTGATACAATTTGCACTGAAGGCGCTGTAACCGAAGTGGTGATTGCGCAAGCCGGTATGGAACCGATAAAATTGTACTTTGATGCAACCTCCACTTATTTAATGAAGGATAACCGGATTTTATTTACAGATATTCCCCAGGTTGTCAAAGATTATATCGCAGCGAATTACGCAACGTTTGAAACCTGCAACAGGGCCACAAAACTTACCCTGGCAGACAACACGCTGCAGTTTATCGTTTACCTGCATGCCAGCCAGGTCAGAAAAAATGTCCGTTTGAAAGACGACGGTACATTCGTTTGTGAAAAATAATTTCCTGAGTTTAACCTGATACGGATGACAGCCGCTGTTAAAAATAAACAGCGGCTGTTGTATTTTATTATAAATCGTTGTTGTTTTGTACTTTTGTACAAACATACCCAATGAATAGGTTATACTTTTACTTTCTATCCGGAATATTTGTAGTCCTTTCCACCCTTGGTTTTTCGCAGGGAAAACAGACTGAAATCATTCTCCTCCACACCAACGACATGCATTCCAAGATCGACAATATGGCCAGGCTGGCTTATCTTGCCGACAGTCTGCGGAAACTCCATCCGTTTGTTTTCCTGGTTTCGGCCGGTGATAATTTTACCGGCAACCCGGTGGTCGACATGATTCCTGATAAAGGCTACCCCATGATCGACCTGATGAACTGTTGTGGTTTCAAAGTAAGCGCTATGGGAAACCATGAATTTGATATGGGTCAGTCGTTTTTTGTTAAAAGGAAGGACCAGGCCAGATTTCCATTTATCTGCTGCAACCTCGATGCGTCCAATGCTCCGATGGGTCAGATAAAACCCTACATGGTTCTCGGAACCACACCTGGCGATTCCATTGCATTTCTGGGACTCATTCAACTCGACGACAACGGTTTGCCAAGTGCGCATCCCTCCAACATGAAAGATGTTAAATTCGTCAACGGTCTCATCAAAGCCCGCGAATTTGTATGGCTGAAAAAAAAGTATGGGGTCCTCATCGCGCTTTCACACCTTGGTGTTGATGACGATGTGCGGCTGGCTGATTCAATACCGCAGTTCGACCTGATCATTGGGGGTCATTCGCACACCCTGATTGACCCTGCGAAGGTGGAAAATGGTGTGATGATCGTTCAGGCAGGAGCCCATATGAAATATGTCGGTAAAACGACCCTGATGGTGCAGAATGGCAAAGTTATAAATCGCAAGGATGAGGTGATCCTGTTCTCTTCCCTGAAAAATGAAGACAAGGGAACAAAAGATATCATCGATCGATACAACAACAACCAGGAATTCAGCAGAATTATCGGAACAGCAGAAAAACCACTGGAAGGAGAGGATGAACTTGGCAGCCTGATGACCGATGCCCTTACCAATCAGTTGAAAGTCGATTTCGCTTTCCAGAACCGTGGAGGTATCCGGGTTTCATCCCTGTCCGAGGGACCAATTACGTTAAAAGACCTTTACAAACTCGATCCGTTCAATAACCAGGTGGTGATTTTTTCAATGAAAACCGACGAAATCAAGTCCCTGATATGCTATGGATACCAGCATGAAAAAGGAATCGATCTTCAGGTTTCGGGCATGACGTACCAGATTACAGATGATGGAAAAGGACAGTGTGACAAGGTGGAGATGTTTGACCTGTCGGGCAAACCACTTGACCCTGCCACAGAATACGGGGTAGCCATGAACAACTACATGGCCTATACCTACAAATTCGACCATAAAGACGCAGGAACCCTTTCCACCCTTACCACTGCCGAAGCCATCATCCGGTATCTCGGTTTGGTTGGAAAAATTAATTATAGCGGGGTAAAAAGGGCGACCGTCGTTCAATCAAAATAATTTGATAACCATTCGATCCATGGAAGAATATATAAAAAAATCTATCAGTCTTGACGCTGCTGTACACATGGCCAGGGCAGCCATGACAAAGGCAACGGAACTTGGGTTGTCTATTGCCGTTACCATCGTTGACGAAAGCGGGATTATTAAGTTTTTTGCCCGCATGGACCATGCACCACTCATTGCTGTAGATGCTTCCAGAAAAAAGGCCACTACCGCGGTGGGCTTCGGGATGCCTACCGGGAACTCCTGGTTTGATTTTATCAAGGATGACCCGATTCTCCGTGAAGGTGTTCATGATTTCAGGGATTTTATGCTGATGGGTGGTGGATTACCAATATTTTCAGGCAAACAGGTGATTGGAGCCATCGGAATAAGCGGTGGGCACTATTTAACAGATCAGGAGTGCGCCCAGGCAGCGCTGGATTCATTATAAAGACAAGTCATGAAAAAAGTAAATGATCAGCTTGAGGTTCTTAAAAGGCTTAACCGCTTCGCGCAGAGTTTCGGTAAAACCTCCACCCTTGAAGAACTTGCAGCAAGTGTAAGTGACGCGCTCGACGACCTTCTTGACATTGAATCTTCAGGCTTGTACCTGTATGATTTTACAGAAAAAAAACTCAAACTACTGGTTGCCAAAGGTTTCACCGAACAGGAACGCGAAGAGGCCGACACGACAGCCATGGATAGGCATCCGGGATACGTTTTTAGAACCGGACAAGAGCTCAATATCCCGGATACCGAAAATGACCCGTCAAACCGAACGCTATCTTCCAAACGCAGTTTCGTAGTCCGCTCGCGGCTATACCTTCCTGTACTCAATGGGAATGAGCCGGTGGGTGCATTCGGCATCGTGAGTTCACAAAAAAACCGGTTCACCGAAGAGTACCAGATCATCCTTTCCTTTATCTGCAATATCGCAGGGGGTATTTATGCCACAATATTAAACAATACCGAACAGAAAAAAGCGCACGATTACCTGGCAGCCACCAGTGTGCGACTTTCCACCCTTATTTCAAGCCTTCAGTCGGGTATCCTGGTGGAGGATCAGGACAGAAAGATCGCCCTGATCAATAAAACATTCTGTAACATGTTCGGGATACCTGTTGATCCGGCGCTCCTGGTTGGCTCCGACTGTTCCGATTCAGCAGAACAATCCAAGGGTTTATTTACCCATCCTGACATTTTTGTCAACCGCATCGAAAAGATCCTCATCGAGAAAACAGCTGTTACCGGGGAGGTCCTTGAACTGGTGGATGGACGAATCTTCGAGCGTGATTATATTCCAATTTTCCTTGACGGGAAATTTCTGGGAAATCTATGGCAATACCGCGATATAACCTCCCGGATGACAACTGAAAAAGACCTGCGGAAAGCCATGGCAGCTGCAAAGTCGGCAACCACCGCAAAAAGTACTTTCCTCGCCAACATGAGCCATGAGATCCGCACGCCGCTCAATGCAGTTATCGGACTCTCACGGCTGATGCACGACACCCAATTGAATGCTGAACAAAAGACACTGAACGATAAATTGCTTATTTCAGGTGAAAACCTTCTTAGTATTATCAACGAAATCCTTGACTTTTCGAAAATTGAGGCCGGCAAAGTCGAATTGGAAATCCTCCCTTTCAACCTCAGGGATCCCCTTGAAAAAGTTTACAGTTTCTTATCCCATGCTGCTGAAAAAAAGGATATTACACTTTCAGTTTCCATGGATGAAACATTTACCAGGGCCGTTATTGGCGATCATGTCCGGATACAGCAAGTCCTGATCAACCTGGTGAACAATGCCATAAAATTCACCTCCGAAGGAGGAGTTGACCTTGCCTGCACTAAAGTATGGGAAACCGGCACCCGGGCGGCTTTCGTTTTTTCAGTTTCCGATACGGGGATAGGAATCGGGGAGGAAAACCTGCATACAATTTTCGAGAAATTCAAGCAGGAGGATGAGAGTGTTACCCGGGTATACGGAGGTACAGGTCTCGGGCTGGCCATTAGCAAGCAACTTGTCGGACTGATGGGTGGCAATCTTCAGGTTACCAGCGAAAAAGGTAAAGGAAGCAGATTTTTTTTCACGTTGGAATTCGAAACCACCGATGTAGCCATCCTACGCGAATTGAACCGGAAAATATTTCAGGATCCGGAGGCGCTTAGAGGAAAAACCATCCTTGTGGCAGAAGACAACGAACTCAACCAGTTCATTGCCAAAAGGATTCTGGGAAAGTGGAACATCCTGGTAGATATTGCCTCAAACGGCAAAAATGCCATTGAAAAAGTGAAGGTGAAAAAATATGATCTTATCCTGATGGACATGCAGATGCCGGTTATCGATGGTTTGATGGCAACAAAGATCATCCGGACAGAATTAAATGTTTCGACACCTGTCATAGCGCTTACGGCCTATGCCACTAAAGATGCAATTGACAAAGCCATGCAGGCAGGAATGAATGGGTATCTGACCAAGCCATTTGATGAAGAAACGCTTTTCAGTCAGCTTTTGTCGACATTTGGCATTCCCCCGCGGTACCTTGCCGATTCTGAACCACCTTTAACCAACAACAATACTGAAACCACAGCCAGGGACCACCTTTATGACCTGAGCAGACTGTCGGATATCCTCGGAGGCGACAAAACAGAGATCATCGGCTTAATGGAGAAATTTGTTGAAATTACACCTGAATATTCAGATGCTCTTCTTACTGCCTATGATCAGAATAACATCGAGGAGGTTTCAAAAGCTGCCCATAAAATCAAATCAAGCCTTGAATTGCTGGCAACAGGGAACCTTCGGTCAAATATCAACCTGATACACGATTACGCCAGAAAAAAGGAACACCTTGACAAATTACCCCGGCTCATTAAATATTTCCATGCGAATATCCCGTTACTGCTCGGTCAGCTCAGTGAGAAGGTGGCAGAGATGAAAAAGGAAAAGTCTTGACACCTGAGGGGTGACAGGGTTATTTTACCCAGAGGAGATGAATGAGCTGGGCGACTTCAGAATTCTGGATAAAGGGGCCACGAATGCTGTCGTATTCATCGGCAAAATTTTGGTATAGTTTACTTCCCGCCCCCTTAGCATAAAATGGAATCAGTGAATTTGAATGATCCCCTGAATTGAAATTCATGACTGGCAGGTTCCCTTTGCCATTGTCAGTTAACGGAATAAATGGTTTTTCCCCCCACAACAAACCTGTTTCATGATCGCCGGTTACGATCAACAATGTTTCGTCCCAATTGCTGTTCTTTTCAACCCAGGCCACAACTGTATTCACGGCATCATAAAACCCGGTCATCTCCTCTATGAGCCGCCCCTTCTGGTTTGAATGGGAAGCCCAGTCTGTCGCCCCGCCCTCAATCATGATAAAAAATCCTTTGCGATTGTTGTCAAGCACATTCAATGCTCCTCCCACCATCTCCGCCAGGGTGGGAACCGTGTTGATAAATGGCGTGACATAAGGTGGTGAGTTCTTTGTTTCACCATTTTTCATGGTTCTTGACTGCTGGATGGTCTCGTTAATTTTCGGACAACCCAACACTCTTTTTGGTGTTTTCCCTTTCTGCAAGGCTCTGAATTTGTCAAGGTCACGGATGACCGTCCAGGGATCCGGAAGTTTATCTCCGTCAACATCCTTTACCGTCTTTGCTACGCCATTAATGTTAAATCTGACCTGTTTGCCGCTTCCGTCGAGAAATTGTCGCCAGAACAGGCTGTCGGCCACATACTTTGATTTATTCCATTTCCCTTGTAACAAGTTCCCGTCATTGTCATACATTGGGTCGCCACACCCCATGATCACATCACAACGACTGTCGAGCAGCATCTCAGCAGCAATCTGGGAATAATTTGTCCGGACCAGGTTGTGGGCCACAAAACCGGCCGGAGTTGCATGACAGAATTCCACAGTCGTCACAACGCCTGCAGATTTTCCCAGCGCTTTGGCCCATTGTACCAGGTTTTCAAGGGTATCATGATCCACCGACATGCCGATGGAATTATTGTAGGTTTTGTACCCTGTCGCCATGGCGGTTGCCGCAGCAGCCGATTCGGTGTAGTCCCGTTTCAGGTAAGCCGTATCTTTCCAGGCTCTTGCAGGATTGTATCCCGTGGCATAATAGTTTGACCCCGGCTTTCCGGCTACATACTCCCCGGCCTTCGCAGGATAATGGGCCATGGCGAGACGTACCGGAAATTTTTCCTGAACCTGTGCCGCCATTCCGAGGTAATAGTTGGCAGAGAGGATGTGGTTATATCCCACTCCATCTCCAATCATGATGATGATGTTCTTTGGATTTGGCAAACTTTTCGCACGTTGTGCATTTGAATCTAACCATGATAAAGTTAAAACCAGTAAAATAACAATGGAAAGGCGCGTTGTAGACTGCATTGACATTATTTTAAAATAATATGATTGCCGCAAAGATACTGGTAATTCTTATTTCTGATAATGTTGCACTCCTGCATTCTTGCATTCATGCATTGCATCCGGCATACAACTCCCGGCATTCACCCCCCTTTTATCGGTAATTCATCGAAAAATTGTTTCTGATTGCACCGGTCGGTATTAATTTTGATCAAAATATTTAACCCATGGAAACGCTTACACACATCCTTGCATCCTTCGACATTTTTCAGGTTATTATCAGCGCTTTTCCGCATATATTTATCCCTATAGCACATGCCTTTCAGGGTATGTTCGTGATGCTGTCGGACGTCGCTGGCAAATTATTCGCATCTCATCCCGGCCTCATTTCAGGCACAGTGTTTTTTCTCATGGTTTATGGGATATGGTCGGGTCTGTCAAAGTTAAGACAGGCCACGACTGCTTTCAGGGTGAAGTCCTAATTCTTTCTTTCGTATTTTTGCCGGTGTAGAAAAATTTCTTCACCATGGCATATGTTTTACTGATCATCGCCGGCTGCTTTGAAATCGGATGGCCACTAGGCATGAAATTGTCGCAAACGCAGGCCCAGCATAAATTCGCCTGGATCGTTGTTGCAATTGTGAGCATGGCGCTGAGCGGGTATTTTCTCTGGATGGCACAGAAAACCATCCCAATGGGAACAGCTTATGCCATCTGGACTGGTATCGGGGCGATCGGTGCCTTTATTGTCGGAATCGCTTTTTTCAAAGACCCTGCCAGCTTTTTCCGCATTGCCTCGGCAACCCTGATCGTTATGGGCATCATCGGACTTAAACTCTCCAGTCAATAATTTTCCCATTAGCACATCAGCACATCAGCACATTATTTCCCTCCCGGAAAACCGAAAAACATGATATTTTTTCA
>JBAXFM010000106.1:0-15880 GCA_037139855.1 Bacteroidota bacterium | reverse complement strand
TTGTGTTGCCAGTTACACCATCGGACAATCTGAGTGCAAAATTAATACATTTTTTTCAAAAGTGTCAAGTTTTATTTGACTTTTTCAACTTTGGCCCATGAATCTTTCAATGGTACGACCCGGTTAAACACAAGGTTTTCCGGGGTGGAATCTTTATCCATTGAAAAATATCCAATCCGCTCGAACTGAAACTTGCCTGTCATACCGCCGGTTTCAACCTGCGGGGTTAAAACAGCAGGCTCGATCATCGCCGTGACAATCTTCAGCGAACCGGGATTCAGATAATCCTTGTAGCTCTCTCCTTCTTCAAGGTCGTCGGGGTTCTCTTTGGTAAAGAGCCGGTCGTACAGCCTGATTTCAGCTTTAACGGCCTGTTTTTCAGAAACCCAGTGCAGCGTTCCCTTTACCTTCCGGTTGCTTTCGGGCATGCCGCTTTTGGTTAGCGGGTCGTAGGTGCAGTGAATCTCTTTGATTTCGCCCGTTGCGGGGTCCTTCACCACACTTTCGCACCGGATGATGTATGCAGCCTTCAAACGCACCTCCCTGCCCGGAGCGAGGCGGAAAAACTTGTTTGGCGGATCTTCCATGAAATCTTCCCGTTCGATGAAGATGGTTTTTGAAAATGGCATGATCCGCTTTCCTTTCGACTCATCTTCGGGATTATTGACCGTTTCCATCTCCTCCACCTGATCATCGGGATAGTTGTCGATGATTACCTTGACCGGATTCAGCACAGCCATCAGCCTGTTGGCCCGTTTGTTGAGATCTTCACGGATGCAGTATTCAAGGAAGCTTACATCGATCACGTTGTCGCGCTTGGCAACTCCGATGGTATCGGCGAAATTGCGGATCGACTCCGGGGTAAACCCACGCCGGCGCAAACCGCAAATGGTTGGCATCCGCGGATCGTCCCAGCCATTCACATAGCCTTCACGAACCAACTCCAGCAATTTCCGCTTGCTCATAATCGTATAGGTTACATTGAGCCTTGCAAATTCGATTTGCCGGGGGGCGTACAAACCAATTTCCCGGATAAACCAGTCGTATAACGGCCGGTGAACTTCAAACTCAAGGGTACAGATAGAATGGGTGATCTGTTCGATGGAATCGGACTGTCCGTGGGCGAAATCGTACATCGGGTAGATACACCACTGATCGCCGGTGCGGTGATGATGTGCATGCAGAATGCGGTAGAGCACGGGGTCGCGCATGTGCATGTTGGGCGAAGCCATGTCAATTTTTGCCCGGAGTACCCTTGATCCATCAGGGAATTCTCCGGCGCGCATGCGGGAAAAAAGATCGATGTTTTCATCCACGGAACGGGTCCTGAAATGACTTTCCTTGCCGGGACGGGTGGGTGTACCGCGCGTTTCGCTGATCTCTTCGGCAGTCATGTCGCAAACATATGCTTTTTCCTTTCTGATGAGGATTACAGCATATTCATAGAGCTGTTCAAAGTAATCTGATGCATAATAAAGCCGGTCTTCCCAGTCAAACCCAAGCCATTTCACATCTTCCATGATGCTGTCGACATATTCCACATCCTCCTTCACCGGGTTGGTGTCGTCGAAACGAAGGTTGGTTTGTCCATGATACTTTTTTCCAAGGCCAAAATTAAGGCAGATCGATTTGGCGTGGCCGATGTGAAGATAGCCATTGGGTTCGGGAGGAAACCGGGTATGAACGCGACCGTCGTTCACGCCGGTTCTGATATCTTCTTCGATAATTTCTTCAATAAAATTAAGGGACCGGGTGTTTTTTTCTTCTTCCGGGTTTGGGGTTTCTATCATACATTCAGAATTTTATAACTTCTATTCAACATAGGGGTAATCAGACAGCTTCATTATTTCTCGCAGATTTGCGCAGATTTTGTTGCAGATTTGCGCGGATTATTCTGCAAACTTACTACAATTTAAAAAACGTATGGTCCGGTTCGCCGGAATTTGATAATTTCACCGTTCAAAAACTGAGAAATATGGGCACAATTCTGCTTGAAGGCATGGAATTCTTTTCATTTCATGGCTGTTTTAAGGAAGAACAGATTATCGGGACACGGTTTGTCCTCGACCTGATGATCGAGGTTGATACGTCGGTGTCTGAGGTTTCAGATCATCTCAAAGATACAACCGATTACGTGGGATTATACAAATGTGTTAAAAAAGAGATGGAGCAGAAATCACACCTGCTTGAACATGTGGCCCGACGCATTGTAGATGCTGTTTGTCTGGAATTCCCTGCCATCAGCGCCATTGAATTGAAGATTGCCAAGATCAATCCGCCGATGGGCGGAAAGATGCAGCAGGTAAGCTTCAAAACGCAATGGAAAAAATGAAATCGTCGTAATTTCAAAACTTTTTGTACTTTTGCTGCCCCATTTACCATGGTTTCGTGGCCGAGTGGCTAGGCAGCGGTCTGCAAAACCGTCCACAGCGGTTCGACTCCGCTCGAAACCTCCCAACCCGTTTCTCATTGGAACGGGTTTTTTATTTACCCCGGGGATAGATTAAATATTCACTGATTAGTACCAGTAACAAGGTGAAGGCACTGCTCAGGAGAACCCGTATCAGGGTAGCCATAAACTCACTGAAGCGGAATATCTCCAGAAAGAAAAGGGTGAAATGGTGAATAAAGATCAGGATAACCGAATAGTACAGAAACCACTTTAACCCCTGGTTTCTCAGTGAAGGGGTATCGCCCAGGAGTGATTCAGGTCCCGAAGAGATGGCAGAGATCACCAATGGCCGCGCAAATGCCATCATCACACAGGCAGCCGCATTCAGTCCGATGGTATTGGTAAAGAAATCGACACTCAACCCCAATAAAAAAGCAACGATGAGCAGCATCCATTTGGGCGTATCAAATGGCAATAGCAGAATAAAATAGATGTAAAAATATGGGTTGATGTATCCGCTAAGGTTAATATGATTCAGGATCAGCACCTGAAAGAAAATCAGGAAGAAAAACCGGACGATGTTGAAAAATACGGTTCTGGAGGTCATTGCTGTGGTTTAAAGGATGCTTTTAATTCTTCTTTTTCCTTCCGCATCATGTCAACAACTACTTCAATATATCCAAGACTGTTAAAATCCGTTGAAAAGAGAATCTCTCCGTTGTTAAAATTTTCATCCTGGGCATTTTTAAATCCAGAGATGGTTCCAATCATCAATCCTTCCGGAAAAATATCTGAATTTCCACTGGTTATGATGGTGTCGCCTTTGACCATCACAATGTGTTTCGGAATCTCTTTCACCTGCCCTGTGCGGTAATTGCCTCCGTTCCATTCAACGTTGACCAGCTGGTTGTTCTTTTTAAATTTTCCGGAAATCCGGCTGTCTTTGTTCAGCATCGACATGATCCAGCTGAAATGGGGCGAAACACTTACCACCTGGCCTACAATTTTATTCCCGATAATGACACCCATGTGATTTTGAACGCCATGCATCGAACCTTTGTTGATCATCAGGAAGTTATTCCGTTTGTTGGTTGAGTTGCTGATTACCTTGGCGCTGATATACTTATATTCAAGATGTACAATGGAATCCTTTTTATAAAAAACATTGACATCGGTAATATAAAACGCCTCCGGAATGCGGGAATGCAGTTTTGCCATTTCTTCGATCAGTACCCGGTTTGTTTTGCGGAGCGAAAAATATTCAGATATCCCGCTAAAGATGTTGTTAACAGATCCTGAAACAGCATTTGAAACCGAATAGAGGGAACTTCCCTGGAATTCATTGTAATTGAAAAGCAAAATCAGCGAGAAAGTTTCCAAAAACAGGAAAAGAAAATAAAAATAGTGCTCCCTGAAAAATAGGAAAAGATTCCGCATGATGCCTCTTACTTGATGAGGAACGTAAACTTATCAAAGTTTTTCAATGCAATGCCTGTTCCCCGGGCCACGGCACGCAGCGGGTCTTCGGCAACATGAACTTTCAGTTTTGTCTTCAGGTGGATCCGTTTATCAAGGCCCCGCAACAAGGCGCCGCCACCGGTGAGGTAAATTCCGGTTTCAAAAATATCGGAAGCAAGTTCCGGGGGGGTCATTTCTAATGCATTCAAAACGGCAGCTTCGATTTTAGCCACTGATTTATCAAGACAATGCGCAATTTCGGCATAGTTTACAATCACCTCTTTTGGAATCCCGGTAAGCAGGTCGCGGCCATGCACGGCATAGTCGGGCGGTGGATTGTCAATGTCGGCAATGGCAGCGCCAACTTCAATCTTTATCCGTTCGGCGGTACGTTCACCCACATTGATATTGTGTTGTTTGCGCATGTACTCTTCAATGTCGGCGTTGAATTCATCGCCGGCAATCCGGATGGATTTGTTGTTCACAATACCTCCCAGCGCGATCACGGCAATTTCGCTGGTTCCTCCGCCGATGTCGATGACCATGTTGCCGATTGGCTCCAGCACATCGATGCCGATCCCTATGGCAGCAGCCATGGGCTCATGAATCAAACGCACTTCCTTGGCTCCCGCCTGTTCGGCCGAATCCTTTACGGCGCGTTCTTCCACCTCGGTAATTCCCGACGGGATACAAATTACCATCTTAAGTGCCGGGGGAAACCATGATTTTCGCAGATCGATCATCTTGATCATGGCGCGGATCATGTGTTCGGCTGCCTGAAAATCGGCAATAACCCCTCCCCTCAATGGGCGGATCGTCTTGATGTTTTCATGGGTTTTCCCATGCATCATCTGAGCCCGTTTGCCAACGGCAATGATCTTGCCCGAACTCCGTTCAATGGCCACGATGGAAGGCTCGTCAACAACTACTTTGTCATTGTATATAATGATGGTATTGGCAGTACCTAAATCTATTGCTATTTCTTTTGTGAATAATCCCATGATTTAAAATTTAATGTTTAAAGTGTCGTATCCCGGTAAAAACCATGGACATATTGTGTTCGTTGCAGTAATTCACAGAATCAATATCACGAATTGACCCTCCGGGTTGTATTACCGCTGTAATGCCTCCTTCATGCGCAATTTCCACGCAATCGGCAAAGGGGAAGAATGCATCCGACGCCATCACCGAGCCCTTTATGTCAAACCCGAAGGACTGGGCTTTGAGAATCGCCTGACGCAGTGCATCCACGCGTGAAGTCTGACCCATGCCGCAACCAATAAGCTGGTTGTTTTTAATCAGAACAATCGTGTTAGACTTCAAATGTTTAACAATTTTATTGGCAAAAACCAGCGCCTCTGTTTCCAGCGCAGTGGGTTTCTTATTGGTAACATATTGAAAATCTACTTCTTGTTCTGATTTCAGATCCTTCTCCTGTTCAAGTACTCCATTCAGAACAGACTTAAATTGCCTTTGTGAGAACGCAAACGAATTTTTTTGCAAAATTATTCTATTTTTCTTTGACTTTAAGAGATTAAGAGCATCATTTTCATACCCGTCGGCAATTAAAATTTCGAAAAACAATTTATTGAGCTCGCTTGCGGTATCAGGCTGAATGGTTCCATTGGCAATGATGATCCCTCCAAAAGCCGAAACCGGATCACAGGCAAGCGCTTCCAGGTAAGCCTCTTTAAATGACAAGCGACTGGCGATCCCACAGGGATTTGTATGCTTGACAATGGCGACGGTCGGGTCGGAAAATTCACCCATCAGGTTTAAGGCGGCGTCAACGTCAACAAGGTTATTGTATGATAATTCCTTGCCGTGCAATTGGGTAAATACGTCGTCGAGATGACCGAAAAAGGTTCCTTTCTGATGCGGGTTTTCTCCATACCTCATGGCGTAGGGTGTGAGAATGCTTTGCTTAAATGCCTGAATGCTTTCCCGACGATTGAAATAATTGAAAATCTCTGTATCGTAATGCGATGAGATGTTAAATGCCTGTGCTGCAAAGAACCTGCGGTCGCTGAGGGTTGTGTAGCCATTGTTCTTTGACAGGATATCCAGCAGCATCTGGTAAGAACCCGCCGAAGGAACCACCACCACATGGGCAAAGTTTTTGGCAGCTGCCCTGATGAGCGAGATGCCGCCAATGTCAATTTTTTCAATGATTTCCGCTTCATTGCTGGTTGATGCCACCGTTTGTTCAAACGGGTAAAGGTCAACAATAACCAGGTCAACGGAGGGAATTTCATATTTTTCAATATCGCCGACATCTGAGAGTTGGTCGCGACGCCAGAGAATTCCGCCAAACACTTTCGGATGCAGTGTTTTTACCCGACCCCCCAGGATGGAAGGATAGCCTGTAAGTGATTCGATAGCGGTGGCATGAATTCCCTTGCTCATGAGAAAATCAAACGTGCCGCCGGTCGAAATGATTTCAATACCGTACGATTCAAGTTTACGCGCCAGATCTTCTATTCCTTCTTTTGAATAAACTGAGATCAGGGCCGATTTAATTTTTAACTGATCGTTCATAAATCTTACTTTTGTAACATTAACTGAATGGCTACGTCTAACTCCGGTTTATCAGAACCTTTGCAATGTTACCAAAAAATACCGGAACAGGCAAATGACGAATGACGAATGACAAATTACAAGTGACGAATGACTATTGGCTAATTAATAGGCCTTTGAGACACTTTCAATTTCGTTAATTCGTCAATTGTCATTCGTCATTTGTAATTATATTTATCTTTACTGTTTATATTAGGAAATCACTACACCAATGATTGTAATTTTAAGATTGATACGCGAAAGCTATCTTTTTGCTTTTCAAGCAATTATAGTAAACAAAGTACGAACAATCCTTTCACTTCTTGGGATTACCATCGGAATTTTCTGTGTTATTTCCGTTTTTACAGTTTTTGATTCCATGGAAAATGCGATCCGCAAAAGTATCGCCTCCCTGGGAAGCAATGTGCTTTATGTGCAAAAGTGGCCCTGGGCGATGGGCGGGGATTACCCCTGGTGGAAATACTGGCAACGTCCGGAGACTTCGCTTGATGATATGCGTGAAATTGAAAAACGTAGTTCACTTGCCGAATCGGTAGCCTTTATGGTACAGGTGAACAAGACGGTGAAATACCAGAACAATTATATGGAAAGTATAGGTGTAATGGGTGTTTCACAGGATTTTGACAAAGTATGGAAATTTGAACTTGCTGAAGGACGGTACTTTTCAATGACCGAATCGGCCAGTGGAAAAAATATTGCCATCATTGGTGCTGATATAGCCACCGACCTGTTCCGGGAAGGGGATCCTGTAGGCAAGAAAATTAAAATTTTTGGCCGGAATATTGAAGTTGTAGGCGTAATAACCAAAGAGGGGGAAGATTTCTTTGGAAATTCGAATGATAAAGTTGTTTACCTGCCGGTCAACTTTTTTAAAACCGTGGTCGATTTAAGAGACATGGATGCAACCATTGTCGTAAAAGCAAGACCCCTGGTGTCAAATGCTGAATTGCGGGACGAACTTACCGGACTTATGCGCTCAATCAGAAAGCAAAAGCCTTCTGCCGAAGATAATTTCGCCATCAATGAAACCGACATTATTTCGAAAGGATTTGAAAGCCTGTTTGGGGTGATCGCCATGGTTGGCTGGATCATCGGAGGGTTTTCGCTGCTGGTGGGCGGATTCGGTATCGCCAACATCATGTTTGTGTCGGTGAAAGAGCGAACCAACATTATCGGTATACAGAAGGCGCTGGGCGCTAAAAACTACTTCATTCTCCTTCAATTTCTATTTGAAGCAATTTTTCTTTCGCTGATCGGGGGAATATTCGGGTTGCTGATCATCCTTATCCTGACCATTATTGTATCCTATACAACAGAATTCAACCTGCTGCTTACCCAGGGGAATATCATTCTGGGCATTGGAGTTTCCGCAATTATCGGGCTTATTTCGGGCATTTTACCGGCCTATTCGGCATCAAGGCTCGATCCGGTAGAAGCCATGCGAACAGGAACGTAGATCAGAAAGGCCAGAATTGATTGTCATTCCAGATCTTTTCCTTCAGCTCATTGTCCATGTCGCTGAGAATCTTGAGGTGCCCTCCCTCCCACTCTGCCAGCCAGCGATAAAGATCTTTTTCATTGGGATCGGTTGATGATTCCGCCTGACGGGAATAAACTTCCACAGCCCTTTTTTCAAAATCGATGGCGGCAGAAATTGCGGCTGCTTCAAAGCCTGCTGAAGATATTTTGGTCTTCATGTCCTCCGTGAGGATCAGGGTTGCAAATCCTTCATTGGCCAGATCGGGCAACTCCACTTTGGTGAAGGTGTGATTTTTTTCATACCCGATATACTGTTCTGAAAGAAATTTAACGTGTTTGGTTTCCTCATCAGCCATCGTCAGGAAAATATGTTTGATCTCCGGATCCGGAGTTTGTTCGGCTACCTTAGCATAAAAGGCATGACCTCTCTTTTCCATGAGAATGGCCATTTTAAGAATTTCGAGGGCTTTTTGTGTTTCCATTGAGGTTTAGTATTTGGGATTCAAACTTACGACTTTTTTTCCAGAAAAGGCATGGGTGATTTGAAGATTTGGAAAGTATTCAGGCCATTCCGAGTAAATGCAAGGCATCAGTAACGGTTTCAACCGGGCTGAAACAGGTTTTGTTCCGACAAATATAAATCAGTGTTTTTCCCTTTGAAATTTGATTTTCAATACTTTGTAAGGATTCTCCGGACAGTTTTCCAAAAAAGATGGCGTTTGGCAGATAATAAGCTGAAAATTCTTTCAACCGCGAAAGAGCTTCGTCACCAACAATGCTTACCGTTGTTATACCGATGACAAAATCAGCCAGCAACGCAACCCAGTTGGAATGAAAGGCGGGGTTCTGCTTCATCTGCGGCACCATTGTTTTCATCATGGTTTCCGCCCTGAGCAGAAATTTCCCGTTGACCAGCAGGGTACCCAATACGAATAGATTTCTGGCCATTTGCGAATTTGATGCAGGGATAACATTGTCAGAAAGTTCCTTCGTTTCCTTTATCAGGCGGGGTTCTTCATCAGAAGACAAACAGAAAAACACCCCGTCCTCTGCCGTGAAATGCAACAGGACCTCCTCTGTTAACCGCTCTGCCGGATTAAGCCAGGATTCATCAAGCGTTATCTGGTAAATATCAAGAAAAGCCTTGATCAGAAAACAATAATCATCCAGAAAGGCTGCAATGGAAAAAGAACCGGATTTGGCATTCCGCCACAGTTTCCCGTTCCGGCCAGTAACCTGAATCCGGTAAAAACCGGCTGCCACCATGGCTTTCTCCAGCCACACTGGTTTATTGAATGCCCGGGCCGCATCAACGAGGGCACTGATCATCAAGGCATTCCAGCAAGTCAGTATTTTATCATCGGTAGCTGGCCGGTTCCTTTTACTGCGAACGTTAAACAACAGGCTTGTGCAAACATCCGTCAATGCCGATAATTGATCTCCTGTGAGGTGATACTTTTCAGCAAAATCTTCATCTTTCATTGATTTCCGCAGAACATTCAGGTGATGTTCCCAGTTTCCCGGTTCTTCGCAGGAAAAATACGCAAGAAATATCTCCGCATCGTCTCCAAGATATTTGCGGATCTCCTCCGTGGTCCACGCATAAAATGCACCTTCCGAACCTCCGCTGTCGGCATCGAGTGATGCATAGAAAAGCCCGCCTGAACTTGTCAGTTCGCGCTCAATGAATGCTATTGATTCTTCCACTACCTTTTTAAAGGCATACTTTTTTGTGGCCGTATAGGCTCTGGAATAAAGAGAGATCAGTTGCGCATTGTCGTAAAGCATTTTTTCAAAATGCGGTACATGCCAGGAGGCATCCACTGAATAACGGCTGAATCCTCCTCCCAGCTGATCGTAGATACCTCCCATGGCCATTTTATCCAGCGTGAGTTCGACATAGTCCAGCGCCTTCTTATTTTGTTGTGAAGCGCCATACCCAAGTAGACAATCAAGGTTACCAGGCATGGGAAATTTGGGGGCGCCGTGGGTTCCGCCATGCACAAAATCAAGGTCCTCCTCCCAGGTTGTAAAAATATCGTGAAGGGTGTGCATACCCAATGGATCCGTATCTGCCCGGGAAGGAAAATGCTGTTGTTTTTTCATGCCTTTTACGATATCAGCTGCATGTTGTAAAAGTTCCCCGGGATGGGATTGACGGAGATCGGTAAAATACTTCAGGATGTGAAGCCAGTCGTGCTTTGAATAATATGTTCCGGCAAAAACGGGTCGTTGATCGGCCAGGGCGATCACATTGAGCGGCCACCCACCCCGACCGCTGGTGGCATAGGCTGCGGCCATGTAAATATGATCGATGTCGGGTCTTCCTTCACGGTCAACTTTGATTGATATAAAGTCCCGGTTCATTGCCACGGCCACTTCATCGTCTTCAAAAGATTCGTGTTCCATCACATGGCACCAGTGACAGGCTGCATACCCAATGCTGATGATGATCAGTTTATTCTGTTCCTGAGCCATCGTCAATGCTTCCTGGTCCCATGGATGCCAGTCCACAGGGTTGTAGGCATGTTGAAGCAGGTAAGGACTATTTTCCTTTATGAGGTGATTTGGTTTTTTTTCCGTCATGAACATCAAGATTGATGTGCGTTTTAATCCTGGAGGAGAGAATGTCGATGGCGACTTTGTTCTGTCCGCCCTGGGGCACAATGATGTCAGCATAACGTTTGGTAGGCTCGATAAATTGCAGGTGCATGGGTTTTACAAAGCTGTCGTAATGGTCAAGCACCTGTTGGAAAGAGCGCCCCCTTTCTTCGAGGTCGCGCCGGATAATGCGCATCAGCCGGTCATCTCCATCGGCATCAACAAAAACCTTGATATCCATTTTACTGCGTAACCTTGGGTTGGTCAGGATGAGAATTCCTTCAACGATGATGACCTGTGCCGGGTTGACCAGGATGGTTTCCTTTGAACGGGCGCAGGTTACATAGGAATAAATGGGCATTTCAATGGAAGCGCCTGTTTTCAGGGTTTCCAGTTGTTTGATCAGCAAGCCCCATTCGATGGAAGTAGGATGGTCAAAATTGATTTTTGCCCGCTCCTCTGCCGATTTATGGCCATTATCCTTATAGTAGGCATCCTGCGGAATAACGGTAACAGCTTCTTTGGGCAGATGTTTAATTACCTGTTTAACCACCGTCGACTTTCCTGAGCCGGATCCCCCGGCAATTCCAATGATCAGCATCGTTTTTTATAATAAGAAACCAAGCAATAATCCGGCAGTGATGGCGCTTCCGATCAAACCGGCAATATTTGGCGCCATGGCATGGGTAATGAGGTGGTTTGTCGGATCTTCCTTCAACCCCATTTCATGGGCAATCCTGGCGCTGTCGGGCACTGCGGCAACACCGGCGGCTCCAACCAACGGGTTGATGCGATTCTCTTTTTTCAGAAAAATGTTCATCACTTTGGCAAAGATAACACCGCCTGCCGTTGCCACCATAAAGGCAATGGCGCCGAGTACAAAGATAAGAATTGATTGCCATTTGAGAAAAACATCTGCCTGTGTGGAGGCGCCAACCGTCAGTCCAATCAGAATGACCACAATATCAATTAAAATGGTACTGGCAGTTGTGGCAAGTTGCTTTGTTAAACCAGATTCTTTCAGAATATTTCCAAAAAAGAACATGCCAAGCAGTGGGAGGGAAGCAGGCGCTACAAATGCGCTTAACAACAAACCAAGCAGCGGAAACAGGATCTTTTCAAATTTACTGACCGTTCTGGGCGGTTTCATTCTGATAAGCCGTTCTTTTTTGGTCGTGAGAAGTTTCATGATCGGGGGCTGAATCACCGGGACCAGCGACATGTAGATATAGGCTGCGATGGCAATCGGACCGATCAGGTTTTGAATGACCATGCCGTTACCGGAAGCATGCAAACCATTGGCAAGCTGCGAGGTCAGAAAAATTGCCGTATTCCCGTCAGCGCCACCAATGATGGCAATGGCGGCAGACTCAGCCATCGGAAAACCCAACACCATGGCTCCAAGGAAGGAAGCAAAGATACCAACCTGTGCGGCAGCGCCCAATAACATCAGTTTTGGATTGGAGATCAGCGGAGACAAATCTGTCATCGCGCCTAAACCAAGAAAAATAAGGGCCGGATAAATACCTTTTAAAACACCAAAAAACAGGTAGTTCAGCACACTTCCTTCCTGGTAAATGCCGGTATGGTAAGCTGCTTCATGCAGGAAGGGAATATTTCCCAGGATGACCCCCATGCCAAGCGGGATCAACAGCAAGGGTTTATAGCTGTGCTTTATGGCCAGAAAAACAAGTACGATGCCAACCAGAATCATGATCAGGTTTCCCCAACTTGCATTGTGAAAGCCGGTATCTTCCCAAAGACCGGATAATGTTTGCAGTGTATCCATCAGTTATTCAATTTCAACTAAAACTTCATTCTGAGCAACAGCTTGTCCTGGTTTTACAAGGACCACCTTTACAACACCATCTTTTTCTGACAGAACATTATTTTCCATTTTCATGGCCTCCATCGTCAAAAGTTTTTGTCCAAGGGCAACTTTATCGCCAGCTTTAACAAGCACCGTAATAATGGTTCCCGGAAGTGGCGCTTTGATTGCTACATTGGTTGTTTGGGTAATGGTTCGCGGAATTTTTGACTCCCTGGAGGTGGGTTTGGGAGCTTCCGCCCTGACCAACGTCGGGGTTTTAGTCATTTTCAAATCTTTCAGAACCTCCACATCGTAATGGGTTCCGTTGACTTCAATCTTCGCAATGTTTTCTTCAAATCCGAGTACTTCTACCTCGTAAGCATTGCCATTGATAATAAAATTGAATTTTTTCATGGTTTACCAGTGTTTCATTGTATTCCAGATTCCATATATCTTTGAATTCCAGGGGGAGTAGGTTTTAGACACCTTACGGATGGTCATCACATATTTTTCTTCATCATGTAATTCGGAAAAGAACAAATAGAGCGCAGCTGCAATTGCAGCATTTTCCTCACCCGTCATGACCACCTTGGGAGTTTCGAGTTTCCCGGATGTTTCCTTCATGGCAAGCCGGCGTTTTGTAAGAAAATCCTGAAGGGTATGCAGTCGGGTGAAAAAGTAGGCCATGAAGGCCAATGCGACCAGAACGATACAGTATCCTGTAATGGCAATCACCAGGGTGAAGTGATCAATCAGCGACAAATCGAAAGTAATGGCTAAGGTTTTCATAGAATGGCCGGTTGGATTACAAAGGAATGTTGCTGTGTTTTTTGGGTGGTAACGAGTCCTTTTTCGTTGCAAGCGTTTGGAGAGCCCTGATAATCCTGAACCGGGTGTTTCTTGGCTCAATCACATCATCAATATAGCCGTACTTTGCGGCATCGTAAGGATTGGCAAACTTGTTTTTATATTCAAGTTCCTTGTCGGCCACATATTTTACCTTCTCACGGGCATCCTGAATCTCCCCGATCTTTTTACCTTCCAGAATTTCAATGGCGCCCTTGGGGCCCATCACTGCAATTTCCGCCGATGGCCAGGCATAGTTCATGTCGGCCCGTAATTGTTTGCAGCCCATTACATCGTGGGCGCCGCCATAGGATTTCCGAAGGGTAATGGTAATTTTCGGAACTGTCGCTTCCCCATAGGCAAACAGCAGTTTGGCGCCATGGATGATGATGCCGCCATATTCCTGGTTGCTGCCGGGCAAAAACCCGGGAACATCAACCAATGTAATAATCGGAATGTTAAACGCATCACAAAAACGCACAAATCTTGCAGCTTTACGCGATGCCTCAATATCGAGCACTCCGGCGAGAAAATTAGGTTGATTGGCAACGATCCCGCAAGGCATTCCATTGAACTTTGCATAACCTACCACGATATTCTTGGCATAATACTGATGTACCTCCAGAAATTGCTGGCTATCCACGATGCGATAGATTACATCTTTCACATCGTACGGCATATTGGGGTTGGCCGGAACAATTTCGTTCAGCGAATCTTCCAACCGATCGATCGGATCGGTACACTCGGTTATAATCGGATCTTCCAGGTTATTCTGTGGCAGATATTCAAGAAGTTTGCGGATCAGCATGATTCCTTCATCTTCATTTGCCGACCGGAAATGTGCCACCCCCGATTTTGTAGAGTGAATAGAAGCTCCTCCAAGGTCTTCGGTGGAGATGTCCTCGCCGGTAACCGTCTTTGTTACCTTGGGGCCGGTGACAAACATATAACTCGAATTCTCACTCATCACCACAAAATCGGTTAGGGCAGGGGAGTACACTGCTCCTCCGGCACAAGGGCCAAAGATGGCGGAGATCTGAGGAACAACACCTGAAGCTGCAATATTACGCATGAAGATTTCTGCATACCCGGCCAGAGAATTTACGCCTTCCTGTATTCTGGCGCCTCCGCTGTCGTTGATGCCAATCACCGGGGCTCCTACTTTGATCGCCTGGTCCATGATCTTGCATATTTTCCGCGCAAATGTTTCGGATAATGAGCCTCCGAAAACGGTAAAATCCTGGGAGAATACGAAAACAACACGACCATCAATGGTTCCCCGGCCTGTTACAACGCCATCACCCAGATACAACTCACCTTCCAGTCCGAAATCGGTACAACGGTGCGTCACAAACATGTCATATTCTTCAAAACTTCCTTCGTCCAAAAGTTTTTCAATTCGTTCACGGGCAGTAAATTTTCCCTTTTTGTGTTGCGACTTAATGCGGTCTTCGCCGCCACCAAGTTTTGCTTTCTCGCGTTTTTCCAGTAATTCGGAAATTTTATTTTCGTTGGCCATATTGGTTGGGATTATTATTTGCTGCAAAATTCAATGAGAACACCATGGGTTGATTTTGGGTGAAGGAAACCGATGTTCATGCCTTCTGCGCCTTTGCGGGCTACCTTGTCAATCAATGAAAGCCCCATTGATTCAGCTTCGGTAAGTGCATCAGATGCACAATCCACTGCAAAAGCGATGTGATGGATACCCTCGCCTTTTTTCTCCAGAAATTTTCCGATCGGTCCTTCGGGATCTGTTGACTCCAGCAATTCGATCTTGGTTTCGCCAATAAGGAAAAAAGCCGTTTTAACCCGCTGGTCCTTAACTTCTTCCACGTTATAACATTTAGTTCCAAGCAGATTTTCATAATAGGGGATACTCTCCTCCAGATTATTTACTGCAATTCCAAGATGCTCAATATGAGATGGTTTCATGATCTTATTGTTAATAGATTAACAGGACAAAGTTAAGTACTTTATATGACACTGCAAACACCAAACTTTGACGAACTTACAAAGAATTAAAAAATATTTTAAAATTATCGTTCATATTGATATATGTTGTAATTTTGGACCGTTTTAGTCTAATAGTCGAATTATTGTTTAAGACAACCAAAAGAACAAACAATAAAATTAAAAAAATGATAAAGAAAAGTGAAATACGTACAAAAATCCTGAATGTGGCACAGGAAGTTTTTACCAAATATGGGTATGGAAAAACAACCATGGATGACATCGCAAGGGAGATGGGAAAAGGGAAAAGTTCAATCTATTACTATTATACGAGCAAGGAGGATATATTTAAGGCGGTGATTGAGAAGGAACTTCAGGTAATGAAAACCAAACTTTCTGAGGAAATCTCAAAAACAGAGGACCCCCGTGAAAAATTGAAAGTTTATGTGCTGGAACGGATGCATGGTTTGAAAAGCCTGAAGAATCTGTATCATATCATTCGTACCGAATTTACCGCCCAACGGGATTTTGTGGAACAAACCCGGCAACAAACCGATCAGGAAGAGATCAATATTGTTAACGCCATCCTTGAAAAAGGGGTTAAAGACGGCATATTTCACCTGGAGGATACTTTCCTCACGGCAATTGCAATTGTTACCGCGCTCAAAGGGATGGAAATTCCGCTCCTGATCACAGAATCAAATGGGGATACTATTCTGGAACAGCGGCTTGACAGGCTGGTTGATGTGCTGTTCTATGGCATT
>JBAXFM010000105.1:0-16020 GCA_037139855.1 Bacteroidota bacterium | reverse complement strand
ACATACGACCTTTTTCGGTCATCTTCAGCGGGGTTATTGTAAACCTTCAGCAAATATGGAATTGCAATATCTCCGATATAAACAATGGAATTGATAATTTCCATATTCAGGGGAACATTGTTTGCATCATACCCCCATAACGACATCAGGGGGAGTACGGCGCTTTCGCCATACAGAGATAACCCGATAACAGACTGCATTTTTTCTTTTGGATCCGCAGAATACAGCCTGGGTATCAGAACCGATAACTCCTTATTCCGGTTGATCTCCAGTTGACTTGAATTATACCTGTAGGTGAGCAGTGTACCCGTCAGGGCGATGACGACCGAAGATAAAAACAAGGATAAGGCTTTCAATATCTCCAGTGAAAAGCCATTGCTGCTTGATTTTTCATTGAGCTGGTTGCTCTTTTCCATGACCTGAGTTTTATGGTTTTTCAAATTTTACGATTGAAGACCCTCGAAAAATTCTAGAACGATCCCTTCAACCGCAAAAATACGGAAGTTTGCGATGCCCCGGTAGTAGCCGGGTTGTAAGACTCAAAAGTTTGAGCCACCAGCGAAAGGTCGAGGTTGTTCATGAGGGAATACGTGAAGGTTGGAATGACGAAAATCATGCTGTTGAGGGGATTGAATATTCCGGCCAGGGAAATATTCATCAGGGGCGTGACCGGGTAGGAGATGTTCCCAAAAATCGAAAAGCCATTGAGGAAAGGGTTCTTCGCATTTAATAAGGCCGGGTTGAACTGGTTGATGAGGATGTTTGATGAATTGGTCGAATTCGAATTATAAAAGCCCTCCAACTGTATAAATATTGAATTTTTGAAGGTATAATCATATTCCACCGATGAAAGGAAAACCCCGGTCGTGTCGCCGAAATGTTTCAATGGCTGGAACCAGCTCATCTCTCCCTTAAACCCGCCTTTGGCAACCTGGCCTGCCCAACCCAATCCCAGTACCAGGTCGCTCTGGGTATAAACGCCGGCCAATGCCTGGAAATCGTATTTCCATTGGTTGAAACGGTACAAACCCGCTGCCGTCACCTTTTTGTCCTTGTCAGCTTTTACCGCAAATTCAGCTTTGGAGGTAGCGGAGGTAAAATACTGCAGCCTCACGGCGTCACTCCCTGGCTTTTCTTCGTAGTCAAAATCAAAATAGGAGTATGTGTTAAAGAGATCGTTGGGGTTCCATACGAAGGTCTGGCTCCAGTTGATTCGTTGCCGGCCCGCCGTAACCTGAAAGTTTTTGTGGGTGTAATCGAGCCAAAGCCTGTCAATGGCGATGTTCAGCACGTAGGATTTCCCTTCAACAACATTCCACGACATGTTCACCGCGCCATGGTCGTAGGCAATAAATCTGGTGTACTGCGGGCTGATGGCGACAAGATCGCCCCAGTAAAAGCGGTTCCTCTCCTGCAGGCAGAAGGTGAAACTTGGTGAAATATTCCATTTGAAATTATTCCGGTTGTGAATAAGGTTGCTGGTCACCCAGGGTTCTTCGATACGGTGGACGATCACCGTTTGCATGTCCTTCACATAGCCGTTGAACGACCAGCTTCTCTCTTTCTTTTCAATGACAGAGTCCTGGGAAATGGCGGAGGTCCCCATGAAAATAAGTAGAATAACCAGCGGCAACCCAGGCAGCTTAGCCATAAACGCCATCTTAATTCTTTGAAACATCCGAAACAATCTTGCCGTCCTCGAGGGTTACAACCCTTCTTGCTTTGGCGACCACCCTCGAATCGTGGGTGGAAAAAATAAAGGTGATGTTTTCCTCCCTGTTCAGCTTTTCCATGATCTCCAGCAGGTTTTCTGCTGATTTCGAATCCAGATTGGCAGTGGGTTCGTCGGCAAGGATAAACTTTGGCTTGGATGCCAGCGCCCTGGCCACGGCAACCCTTTGCTGTTGTCCGCCCGAAAGTTTTCCGGGTCTGGTGTTGATCTTCTCTCCCAACCCCACTGAATGGAGCAATTCAAGGGTCCTCCGATCACGCTGCTCCCTGTTTACCCCCTGTAGTTGCATGATAAACTCAACATTCTCCTTTGCCGTGAGAACCGGGATGAGGTTAAACGACTGGAATACAAAGCCAATGTTCCGGAGTCTGAAATCAATCAGCTGCCGCGACTTTAGTCCCGTGATGTCGGTACCGTCAATCATGATTTCTCCTCCGCTTGGGCTATCCAGCCCGCCCAGCAGGTTCAGCAAAGTTGTTTTACCTGAACCCGAAGGACCAACAATGCAGGTGAATTCACCTTTTTTGAAGGCCAGGTCAACGCCGTTCAGCGCACACACCGGGATCGTTTTTTCATCGTAGATTTTCGTCAGGGCTTTGATTTCAATGATGTTCATGGGTTGATGTGCTGATGTGCTGATGTGATAATGTGATAGTGTGTTGATATTTTGATGCGTTGATGGGGTTATTCTATCCGGATGGCTTCGACGGGGTTTAGTTTCAGGGCCTTTCTGGCAGGCATGATTGCGGCAAAAATGCCGGTCAATAATATCATGATTGAAAGGTTGATATAAAGATTTATTTTGATGAATGGATAGATCTTGGGGTCGAACCCGAAAGCGCCCAGCCCTTTTGAAAAAGAAGACAAGTCGATGCCGTGCCTGTGGAACACGGCAACCAGGGTGGCGCTCAGGGTCATGCCGATGATTCCGCCAATGAAGGTCAGAAATACGGTTTCGAGCATGATCATCCTGAAAACCCTTGATTTGCTCATCCCCACTGCCATCAGCATGCCAAGTTCCCGCGTTCGTTCAAATACGATCATCAGCATGGTGTTGACAATCCCGAAAGCCAGGGCAAATAAAATGATTCCGAGGATGATATACACCTCAATGGCAATGGCCGAAGAAACCATGCCCATATCCGGCCGCAATTCCATCCAGTTCTGCACCGCCAGGCCAGGCAATTTCGATTTGAGGAGCGCCTGGGCCATCGGGATTTTGTCGTTATCATCAAGGATCAGGGCGATTTCCTGAATGCCATTGTCGCTGCCGGTGATCAGGTCAAGATCGGTTTTTCTGACAAAAACATTGGTTTCATCAAAAACAGTGTTGGCCGACTGGTAAATGCCGTTCACCGAAAAGGCAGCTTCCGAAAGGTCCCCGCCGGAATTCTGGAACCGGAGTACGACTTTTGATTTCAGTCTTATCTTGAGTTTATCAGCGAGTTTTCTTCCCAAAACGACCTGGTTTTTACGGCTGCCGATGAAAAATCCCCCCGCGCTGTCGGGGATTGTCGTGTACAGACTGAATACCTTTTTATCCTGTACGGGGTCAATGCCAATAATCTGGATCCCCGCAGCAGAATTGGGCGAGGCAGCCATTCCGGTGATCCTCGACCGCATGCATACCGCCTTGACTGAGGAGACCTTTGAAATTATTCCTGCGATGCTGTCGGCATGTGAGATGATGTATCCCGACTCATAATTTTTCAGAAATCCGGGGTTGTGCACCTGGATGTGGGAAACTTCATTGTTGACCCCCGACCTCAATTTTTGTTCGACCATCCCGGTGATAATGGAAACCGTGAATATTCCGCCCGAAAGTCCCAGAGTGATGGCGATAATGACGATCAGGCTCCGCACCTTATTCCGCCATACATTTTTGAATGCAATTTTAAATATCATGGCGGGGTTATTTGTGGAGGGCTTCGGCAACCCGGAGTTTAAAAATCTTCCTGACGGGATACACACAGGTAACTGCCACAATGAGCAGAATGGTGACCACGTTTGATGCAATGAAATCAACTTTCAGAGCCAGCGGCATCAGGGGTTCAATGCCATAGGAGATAAAGGCCTGGGCCATGCTTCCCCAGAGGTGGATGGGGTTGAGCTTGAAATACAGCATGATGGGCATGGCTGCCGTAATTCCCGTTACCAGCCCGGTCAAACCGATCAGCATCATTTCAAGTACGAGGATTAAAGCCAGCTTACTTTTTTGCATGCCAACTGAAACGATCACCCCGAATTCACGGGTACGTTCATTCGTCATCATGATCACGGTGCCGAAAACCCCGAAACCCACGATCATGTAAAGGATGGCAATGATGATCTTGCCGCCCGCGGTTTTGACCTTCAGTTGTTGCGTAATCTCAACCATCATCTCGTCCCAGCGCATAACTTCGAGCTTCCCAAGGGTAGGATTGCTTTGAAGGGCCGCCACGGTATTGATGATCTCGTCGGGGTTCCTGATGGTTATTGAGAGTGAGGTGATCCTGTTTTCGGCGTTGTAGAATTCCTGGGCTGTGCCAAGATTCATGTATACCATCTGGTTGTCAAGTACCGGCGAAGGAAAATGAACAATGCCGCATACCGGGTATTTCCCTGCTGCACTGACCCCATGAAATCCCTGTCCCAGCAGCACCAGCGTATCACCGGCGGTAAGCCCGAGGAAGGATCCCAGTCCCTGCGAAACCAGGATACCGTTGTCGTTTCCATCAAGATAATGCCCTTTCACTACCTTTGCCGAAAGCCTGGTCAGCGCATCTTCCTTTCCAGCATCCGTGCCGGCAAGCATTACTCCCTTGGTTTGCTTTCCAAAGGAAGAGAGTGCGAAGTATTCCAGGCGGGGAACCGTTTTATCCACATTCGCTGTTGCCTGTACCAATGATGACAAAGAGTCATTATAAACCATGGAATTGTTGATATCCCGGTCGTCCCAGTATCCTTTTTTATGAATCTGGATGTGACCCGTGTACGACTGGACCACCACATCGGTGAGGTGGTCGAACCAGCCAATCTGCAGCGAACGTGTAATCAATGCAAGAAAAATCGCGAGAAAAATGGATGCAGCCGTCAGCAGGGTCCTTCGTTTATTCCGCCAGATATTTCGCCAGGCAAGTCTGAAGTCGTTCATGTTACCGTATCTTTTTCATGTTCTGCTGGGAGAAAAAACTTTCGTCAATGCCTGTATTGAACTTCATTTCATCGATATGCATCACGGTTTTCTGTCCTTTCTTATTCTGAGGCGCCATTTCAAGACGGGTCGGAATCTCCCGGTCCCCCATCCGTCTGATGTCATAATTGTTTGAAACATTCACCAGCGTGTTGTCCTCGTCGTAATATTCTGCCATCCAGGTATCATAGCCGCTCACCGTGATCCACATGATCACCTTGCCCCACACTACAGCAGCATCGGGGAGTGGTGTGAGCTCAATCATATAACAATCCATTTCCCTGACCACTTTACGGCCAACCAGTTTGTGGGTATAATCCACCACAATCGATGATTGCCTCACCAGGTCGTCATTTGTAAAATCGGAACCCATCCACGATTGCAACATCATGGATGGAGGAATTTTAATGGTTTTATCAATGGAGGGCACCCAGTTCCACATTTCGGTTTTGATCTTCAGAAATACCTGTCCCTTGTCTTTGGCAGGTGCGGTAATCAGTACCAGTGAATACTCCCTGCTTTTCGACCAGGTTTTCATGGTGATGGTCCTGGTCCAGTCGGGCCGGATCACAGTCATGGTCATGGTCCCATGGCTCGACAATCCGCGGGTCTTTTCATCGGCTTTTTGAATGATCTCTTTGGCGCTGAGCCCCTGGGAATAGGAACTCTCCAACCCGGAAAGCATCAGCAACGTAAAGAATAGTTTTTTCATGATTTAGTAGCTTAACCTCTTAATTTTTTGCCCTGCCTCCGAATCCCTGATCAGCTCGGTTAATCGTTTTTCCCTGGTTGCTTCCTGCCTGGCGCTCATCACCCAATTGATGGCGGGTTTTTTATACGACCGGGGCATCGTTTGAAACCAGGACCACGCTTTTAGATTTTTCTTGAATGACTTCTCATATTGATCCGACAGCAATACTTCTTCATTTTCATAGGTATAGATTTTTGATTTGCTTTCTTCCCGCAATCTGAAAGCAGCAAGTCCGGATGGTTTCATCAAACCCTGTGCGGTCAGCACTTCAATTTTTTTAATATTGATGGCACTCCAGATACTCTTTGGTTTGCGGGGAGTGAACCGGATAAAATAGCTTTCGTGGTCGATGGATTTGCGAACACCATCAATCCAGCCAAAACAAAGTGCCTGGTCGACAGACTCACTCCAGGTCATGCTGGGTTTGCCGCTGCCAACCTTGTAGTAACCAACAAATAATTCAGTGGCCTTTTCATGGTTTTGCGTAAGCCAGTTTCTGAATTCTGATTGTGTTGAAAAAAACACAGGTTGAACATCCAGGGTCATTTATTTCATTTTAATGACGAAGCAGCCATTTGACTTTGTTTCACCATATGTTTTTAAACACTGTTGCCTGCCAGTAAATTCAACAGACTGAATGCTGTCCGGTTTAAGATATATCAATGACCCACTTGGATTCGTTAACAATGGTTGTTCCCGGAGAATATAGAGAAAACCCGTATCAGATTTAGCTTGGGCCAACCTCGATTGATATACAGCGGAGACTTGTGATAAAACCTGCTGATACTTTAAGGTTGCATATTTTATGGAATAGATCCGGATAACACCATTTTTCCCCGGGGATCCATAGGGTATTATCAAGGCGCTGTCTTTAATAACTTCAACCGCCGAAATATTGTCAGCATTTATTTGCTTCATCTCCTCAGAACTAATGATCTTATCGTCTAAAAAAACCAAAGGATGAACCTGGCTTTCTGAACTGTTTTGGGCTTGAGCAGAAAAAACGATCAGAATAAAGGCTGTCGACATTAACAGAAGGAAGATAGGTGTTTTCATAATCATTCTTTTTTCATGTCCACAAAGCTAAGAAATTCAGGGCTACATTTTTTATGAACTATTGATTCATGATCCCTTTTGGATTGGCCCCAAACCTGTTGAAGCCCGGTTCGGAGTTGGCAAAAAGCATCCATAAAACATAATATGGAATGATCTGAAACCAGCCGCTGTTTCCTCTGTCGTGGCACCTTTTGGTCCCTTGGGCGATAATAAAAGCATACAAGGGAAACAAAATAAACACGAGGACTTCCCAGTTAAAATGTTCTGCGTCCATCATGTAGCCAGAAAAAACCAGCCCCACATAAAATATCAAAATACTGAGTCCGTATTCAGTTCTTCTGATACGGCCGGAAAATGAAAATGGATTTTTAAACATTGTTTTATTTTTTGGCACTGTTGTTTAAAAATTACTGTTTTCTTGTTTTAAAATGGTCGGAGCAAGCAATGTTCCCCTTATAACCCGGCAGAATGGAATGATTCCAGGCAATTTGAAAGAACCTGATTAATCTGTGTGGAGGTATCCATCATCCGTTTAAGGTTTTGTTGTTGCCCCGGTGATAAAATGCCGGATGAGCTTAATAAACTGGCAAGTCCAATAACTCCGTTGTTCGGTGTCCTGACTTCGTGGGATAAATTGGCCAGAAAGTTACGGATCCAATGGCCATATTGTTCCGCATGGTCGCTGGAGCCAATCAAACCATTTTCCATTGGGTCTGATTCGTGAACAGGTGATTCATCAACATTGCCTGAAGAGCCGGAAGCAGTAAAAAAAACGGTTGAACCTTTGTCAGGATTCTTTACCAGCCGGATCGTTCCGCCCAACATTTGTACCAGCAACTTAAATGGGCTATAGGCATTTTCCGGAGCAATCAAATTAAACGCATTGGGGCGATAGCTCCCTATGAAACCCTGCCCCTTCAACTCCCAGTCAAGATAAGATAATCTATACCCGGTATTGGAAATAAAAAATTCCGCTTCCGATGAATTATCAGCCGAAACACAACCAAAGTCAATGATATCGGTGTTTGAATATTGGAAGGCCACACCAATCAGGTTGACAAAAATCTTATACAATATTTCAGGATCAGTTTGAATGGCAAACCCAGGAGGTATTCCAGAAACCTGCTTATTGAGATGAATTTCATTTTTTTCTGTCAGAGGATGGAATGCTTGATAAACCTGTTCAAGCAAAACATGAATATCCGTTTCTGATATTGAAATCTTTATTTGTCCGGAAGAGATTTTCAACAAATCCAGTCCTGCATTAATTGCGTTTTGTAACCGAAAGGCAGAAAACTCAATAATTTTTTTAATCTTCTTATGATCCTCCGTAATCAAATCCGAATCACTGATCAATCCGATATATCCATTGATTCCATTCATTGACTCTGACATTTCCAGCAACATTCCGTAAAGAGACTGATGTAAAATTTCATTTTTCATTTTATGCAAGTTGTTTTAACTAACATGTTCAAATTATTCATGCCCCGAATAGCGTGCGATTTTCCTGTTAAATTCAAGAAGCATTCCGGGGTTTAATGGTCCTGCTGAATTGATCTCTTTGGCCAGCAATGTCAATATTGCGCGGATGGCGCACAGATGGTCGAAATGCTCACCAAAAACATTTTGGTCAAGATATTTCAGGTAACTTGAAATTTCTTTGCCGGCATGCAGTTTATAGGCGAAGGAATCTTGAAAATTATTCAGTATATCCATAATATCCAGTTCATGAACGTTCCCGTAACCTTCGCCGGCATCGAGCAAAGGACAAACCGAGAGATTGCCATTTGCCATGATTCTCAGGCTGGGCGAAGGCCGGTAAAAGGCTTTGCAACGCAACAGATGCAAAGGAATATCCGATATTTTTTTTCTGTTTTTTCTGAGTTTAACCCCGTTGCCAATATCAATGAAGTGGCTGAATTGATTTGTGGTATCCTGTATCAGCGTGTCCAGCTTTGCCATGACACCCATATCGGCAGGTAAATCATAGATACGTGTGGCAATATCAACAAATGAAACCACCGTGTCCGTTTCCAGAACATCATGGATAAGAGCCGAAATTCTGGGTTTAATTCCTGCTTCTTTAATCCGGTTGAACGAAGAAATTATTTTCTGATACAACCCCTTCTGTTTCCGCGATTGGTCATGACGCTCCTCATGCCCGTCAATGCTGAATAAAACGTGGGTGACCCCGTTTTGCTTCAAATCCGATAAATATTCCGCGTCGTTGCGGTAGCACTTTCCGGCAGCTTCAAAATCGGCAGATTCGAGCCACCAGCCGTTGGTATAAAGTGTAACTGTTTTATCGCCGCGACGATTGATGTAGTTTGCCAATTCAAGCCAGCCATTGCCATATTTTGACACTTCGCCACCCACAAAATCGAACCGTTGGATGTTGAGCAAATGAAAAGTGTCGGCGATTGATTTCAGCTTGTCGATATTGACTTCGGTCTGTTTTACCATTGAACCATTCCGGCAGTGGGCACAGCTAAAATTACATTCGGTGGTAAATTCGAAAATGAGCCTGGAAATATTTTCCAGCGGATTGGTTTTGTACCTGAAATCGATCGCCGCCTCATCAATCTGGCCGATGACCTCCAGGTACCCGGCATTGACAATTTCATCGTAGTCAGAGGCCGACGATACTGCGATCGTTTTTTCTTGTAATACCTGACACAGCAAACGGGTGAGTACATCATTGTCAAGCTGTTCCTGAGTCAGAAATTTTATCCGTTCGGTGATAAAGCGATGGCCAAAGTTGGTCAGGATAAGGTTCAGCCCTGTTTGCTGACGGGAAACAGCATCCATTATTTTATTTTATTTTTGATCAGAGCATTCATTATTACTTTATTTTTCATACTCCTTTAATATATTGAGATGCAACTCGTTCAATCTCCGTAAAGTTGTTGTGTTATATCCATCGCCCGGACTTGAAATTACCGGACAGCCGAATTTTCCGGCCGCGTCGAGTGCGGTTTGGGCAAGGACCTTAAAATCATCATCTTTCCAGTCTGTTATCTCCCTTCCGGGATCATTGATGTGCGAATCATGGCCATAAAAAACGAAGTCGGCAATGGCTTTGATCGGTTTCAGACCCCGAATCTGCAACAGGGTTTCAGGATAAATGTAAAAGCCAACCTTTTTTTTCATGGTATGTGTAGTCGTCAATTTATCTCCCAAGTGCCGCAAAAAATCCGGCAGTATAATTTTTAGAAAGCGCTGCCGAACAATTGCAACGGTTCATCTTCAACGATAATTGTTTTCAGTTTCATCATGACAAATCTAAATACTAATATTTTACCAAACCTTAAAAAAATCAAAGTTAATACCATAAAAAAGGCGTTTACTCATCCCAAAAAGGATTTCTTTATAGAAAAATGAGGTTTCGTAATGATTGCTCCTTTAAATCCAAATTCATTTATTATTTTTGATTTAGAAAAAAGTAAATAAGTGATAATTGGCTGGTTTCCAACTTTAGCAAAAACAACTCTCATACTAATCTAATCTTCGTTCCTTGTTTATTCTCTTCGGATGGAACCGATACGATGATCAACAGGTTGCACTATACCATTGAACATTTCAAGGAAATTGCAACAATGGAGGAGGCGTGCGCAACGGGAACCATGAATCTCGAAAAGTTCAAATCAGAGCTGGAGAAGGTAAAAACATTCACGCCTGAACGTTCTGAATAAAGGCAAGAGACCACTTCAGACATTTAAATACGAACACCAACACGCAACTTACGAACCTCACACAGAAAAAATCAAAGAACGATGAATCAAATCCGCCCCTGGCTCTACATCGGTAAATATTACGACACAACAAACCTTTCTCAGCTTCAATCCCACCAGATCGGAGCCATGCTTCAGTTTGCCGAATTGGTAGAGCATCCGGGAATCGTATCAATGTTTATTGACCAGAAAGATGGTGAGCCAGTCCCATACCGGCATTTTCACACGGGGCTGAACTTTATCAGCTCCCATAAAGAATCCGGTCAGAAAATCCTTGTTTCCTGTGGCGCCGGGATCAGCCGTTCGGCCACTTTCACCATCGCAGCTATCAGTGCATTTGAGAATATCAGTTTGAAGGAGGCATACCTGGAGGTGAAGCGCCTGCATCCGGATACGATGCCTCATCCTGTCGTATGGAAATCAATGTGCAGGTATTTCAAGGATGATACTTCATTTATGCCTTATATGATGAGATAGGTGGAATTTTACATACGGCAACACCCTTACATCTTCGGCTGGAACCACAGGACAACTCAAAATCACGGCGCTGCGTATAGCATCACTTGTCCCATTTGTTCTCATGGGAAACAAGTATTATTTATCTTTGCACAACATTAAAAACGGCGGGTAACCATCATGAAAAAAGAGCTCCGGGAGAAAGCAACCTTTGCTAAAATTGATTATTCGGAGCAGAAATTATCAGATCATGAATTTGACTCCTGCACCTTTATAAACTGCAACTTCTCAAAAAGTGATCTTTCCAACAGCGATTTCCTCGATTGTACGTTTAAAGAATGTAGTTTTACCGGGGTCAAACTAAACGATACCGGGTTGAAGAATGTCAGTTTCACCGGATGTAAACTTTTAGGCGTTGATTTTACAAAATGCAAAGACTTTCTCCTTTCATTTAACTTTGAAGGGTGCTCCCTGGATTATTCGACATTTCTCAGAAAAAAGATTAAAAACACCCTGTTTAAAGACTGCTCCATCAAAGAAGCTGATTTTACTGAAACCGATCTTACAGCTGCAACTTTTTTGAATTGTGATTTGAGCCGAACGGTATTCATGCATACCATTCTTGAAAAAGTTGATTTTCGGAGTGCAAATAATTATTCCATTGACCCTGAGTTAAACAGGGTAAAGAAGGCAAAATTCTCATCTTCAGGTATTCCCGGATTACTGGAGAAATACCAGATCATCATCGAGTAGTTCACAAAAACAGCATCCGTTAAAATACCTGTCCGAAAGCGCCGGAGAAGGTTAAAGAATTGTCGGAAATTTAATGAAGGTGCCGGCTCTCAACTCTCTGAAAGCCACTTCCAGTTCCTTTTCCGTATTCATCACAATCGGCCCGTGCCAGGCGATGGGTTCATTGATCGGTTTACCGGCAATCATAATAAACCGGGCCGTTGAGGATCCTGTCTGGATTCTGACCTGATCTCCATGGCCGAACAACGCGCCTTCACCAGTCCGCAAAGGATTTTTACTTTTTTCATCAAAACTGGCCGTTCCTTCGTAAAGATAGGCAAACACCGAGTGATCCGGGTTAAACGGAACCACGAGTTCTGAATTTTCAGACATCTCCACGTCCAGATATTCAGGTTCGGCAATGATGTTTTCGACGGGTCCCCTCACCCCCTGAAAAGTACCGGCTAAAACCTTTACCCTGCTTCGGTTTTCGAGTTCAACAACCGGAATCTTCCCGGCAGGAATATCCTGATAACGCGGTGGTATCATTTTTGATGCCGCCGGCAGATTCACCCAAAGCTGGAATCCGTGCATTTTTCCCTGCTCGTATTTGGGCATCTCCTCATGAATGATCCCGCTCCCTGCAGTCATCCATTGAATATCCCCCTTGCCGATCACACCCCTGTTGCCCATGCTGTCACTATGTTCCACCTTGCCGTCAAGCATGTAGGTGACCGTCTCTATTCCCCGGTGTGGATGTGAAGGGAATCCTGCCATAAAATCATCCGGGTTGTCGGAACCGAAAAAATCCAGCATCAGGAATGGGTCCAGCATTTCCTGGGTGTTGTGACCCAGGATCCTGGTCAGTTTAACGCCTGCCCCATCCGAGGTAAGCTGTCCTTTAATGATGCGTTCAATTTCTCTGTTGTTTTTCATGGTTCTGGTGATTTTGGTTATAATCCTTTGCGCTGAACTTTCTGAAAGGCGAATGCTATCAAACCTGTGATCAGCCCTATCCCGAAAAAGCAGTAAAGGAAAAGTGAGACCAGTGTTTCGTACTGGTATTCTGAGTATTTTACCACGGGTTCATCCCCACTGGTTTTAATATCCGCCATTTGCTGCTTTGCGGGGTCTATATATTCTGCGTTGACACAACCGCATCTCCTGATGTACTCTTTCTCAAATCCATCGTAATATCCGGGTGTTGACTGCTGCCAGTATAATTCCTCCGCGGGATTGATGAAAACGAAGCCGGTGAACACATCCCGGTACCTGAGAAGCCCTTCGGCCGATTGAGTTCTGGAACCGAAGTTCCGTTTTATCGCAATATCCCAGGGATACATGTCGAAATTGTCGGCTCCGAACGGGGAACCCCTGAAGTCAAAACCGGCAGGTTTGTTGCCTGTTTTCTGAAAAGCCTCCTCCCATAAACCGCCTGCGGGCGGGTATATGGTAATGACTCTGTCGTTGATCAGCACATTGGCAGCCCTGTCTCCCAAAGCATCTTTAATATATTCGAACGTGTTGCCCCTGGCCGTATTGGGATCCCTGTCGGTAAGGTCGAATGCATGCCGGTAATTCATGATCACAAGACATTTCTTATGGGTACTATCCGTTGCATTCCGTCCGCTCATTGCGTCTATCACCGTCTGAGCCATCAGGCTGTCGCGGTTCCACACATATTTATGTTGATACTCCGTGTAGTCCTTCTGGTTTTTTATGGCATTCCAGTTCACCGGGGAATCGGTAAAATAGTACCTTACCCTTTTATCAGGGGGCAGGGTCCGGTTCAGTTTGTAAAGCCGTTCAATATACTGATACCAGTTGTAGTTGCTCCAGGCCGGGTGAACCGCAGCATTCCTGGTAATCTGCAGTATATGCTCCCGTATCTGACTGTCTGAAAGGCTGTCGGTGTTCATGAAATTATCCATGTACTCCTGCATTCCCTTCTGCCCGATTTCGGAGAACACCATCCCTGCTTTACTGATGAAACGGGGATCTTTGACAATATTAAAGACGAAATCGTACTGTGTCATTTCAGGGTGCGCCCTTTCGCAAAGTACAACCACGTCGTATTTTTCGAAAAGTCCGATGACATAATCGACAGGGTTGGTCTTTTGCTTTTTGAGGAACCTCACGTATGGTTTAACTGAATTGATATTGCGGTAGAGGGCCAGCCGGCAAGGGATGCGGTGCATCACTATGTATTGGGAAAAGGCCATACCGCCCCCGATTATTGCTGCTGTCACCAGGACAATAAATGCTGTTTTTGATTTTTTTGCCTGGCGATGATATTCTGCTGTTAAACCGGCCATACGGTCGTACCACATCTGCCGGGTGAACAAGTACCAGATCGTGCAGACAGCCACTGAAAAAATAAGAACCAGGATGTCGGTATAAGTCGGGAGATAGGTATTTCCTCCCAGAATAATGGCCAGCATCATTGGCAGTGCCAGGGTCACTCCCCATTTCCCGAAAACTTCGCGTAAAAGGATATTACGTTTACTCAGTGACTCGTCATACCTGTCGGAAAGATAAACTTTCATGATCATCTTGCCGGGCGTTTGCCTGAACCGGGAGAGCAGGATATAGGAATAAACCGCCCCGTTGATCAGAAAAAGGGTTCCGAATGAAATCCTGAAAGAAAGGAGTGCGAGGAACTCGATGATGAAGTTCGTAATGACGAAAATGATGAATGCATCGATCCATCCGGCAGCAATTCTTCGCCAGAATCCGGCTTTGGTGGCAATGGCATTGGGTTCCATTTATCAGGCAAGTTGGTGCTTATATCCTTTTATACCGTAAAACATGATATAAGAATAACAAATTAAGGTGAGGAGGAAAGCATAATGGATTCCAAACGAATCAGCCAGAACACCCATGATCAGGGGAACAATCGCTCCGCCTACGATGGCGAAGCACAGAATTCCCGAACCCTGGCTGGTGTGTTTGCCAAGCCCGTCAATGGCCAGGGTGAAAATGGTTGGAAACATGATTGAATTAAAAAGTCCGACTGCAAGAATGGGCCACATGGCGAATTTTCCTGAGGAAAGCACCGTGATGAGTACGAGACATACGACCACACCTGCCATAACGGAAAGTGTTCTGCTGGGTTTGTTTTTCCCAAACAGAAAAGCCCCGAAATTTACCAGGACAAACACAAGGAATAATCCGGCAAGGCTTACATCTTTGGTAAGATACCAGGCAAGAAAAAAAGCGAAGACAAAAATGGTTGCATAAATCATCTGCCGGTCACGCTGTTTCTTGATCCCCGACAAGGCGACTGCTCCGAAGAACCTCCCAACCATGGCGCCTCCCCAGTAAAGCGCAACATATTTCGCACCCTCCGAATGCGCCAATCCGGCAATATCCGGCTGGGCAAAAAAATTGATCAGAAAACTCCCAATGGAAACTTCGCCGCCAACATAAAGGAAGATCGCCAGCGCACCTAAAACCAGGTGGCGGTATGACCATGCACTGCCGGCTGCTTTATTGTAAGTGTTCGTTTGGATAAAGGGAAGTTTGGCAAAAATAAAAACAGCCGCTAGCAGGAACAGGGTGATGGCAATCCCGATATAAGGGCCCTGCACCGTCGATGCATTTTCTGTATCAACCGTGCTGCTGGTCAGGATCAGCAGGCCCCCGAAAACCGGTGCGATGGTTGTTCCCAGTGAATTTAGTGCCTGGGTCATGTTTAAACGGCTGGAGGCGGTTTCAGGAGAACCCAGGATGGCCACATACGGATTGGCGGCTACCTGCAACACCGTAATTCCGGAAGCAAGGATGAAAAAACCGGCAAGAAAAACGCCATAGCTGATCATGATGGAGGCAGGATAAAACATCAGCGCTCCTATTCCGGTGATCACGAGCCCGGTAACAATTCCTTTACGGTAACCGATTTTCCCCACAACCCAGCCTGCCGGGATCGACATGATGGCATAGGCGCCAAAAAAGGTGAACTGTATCAGCATGATCTGGGTATAGTTCAGACTAAACAGTCCCTTCAGATGAGGAATTAAAATATCGTTAAGGCAGGTGATAAAACCCCACATGAAAAACAGGGAGGTCAATAAAACCAACGCTGGTTTGTAATTCACTGATCCGTTTTGCAGTAAATCAGTTTTGCCGGAGTAATTTTTCGGTGATTGAGGAGATATGGCCATAACAAAGAATTAGGTTGTAAAGATACATTATTATGGTATTTGTTTTTGGATAAGATTTTCAGTACAATCCGCTTGAGTACCAAATTATTATTTTGCTACTCTGCGGCTCTTTGCGGTTTTTTTGCGTAACTCTGCGGTAAAAAAAAGGTTAACCGCAGAGAACCGCTGAGTTTTTACGCAGAGAGCCGCAAAGCTAAAGATTGTTAACCAATCTTTTAATTCCTTCT
>JBAXFM010000104.1:0-16039 GCA_037139855.1 Bacteroidota bacterium | reverse complement strand
GATATTTTGGTTTAATACTGGAAAATGCCGGTTTAAAGCCCTGAAAGGGCTGAATTTTATAGCAATTAAGGATGAATGCGATTCAAACAGAAAATACGGTGAATGCATCAATGAAGCCGACAGGCGATGAACCGGTTATTGAAATAAATAATCTGAAGAAATCATTTGGCCTGCAGGAGGTATTAAAAAATGTTTCACTCAGGCTCATGAATGGGGAGAACCTGGTGGTGCTGGGCAAATCCGGATCAGGGAAATCTGTATTGATTAAATGCATTGTTGGCCTTTTAAATTCTGATGATGGAATCATCCGGGTGTTTGATCAGAATGTTAACACCTTAAACAGAAAGGAGTTGGACGAATTACGGCAAAAGATTGGTTTTCTGTTTCAAAGTGGCGCCCTGTATGACTCCATGACGGTAAAACAAAACCTGGAATTCCCTTTGCGAAGAATCCAAAAAAATCTGACCGAAACAGAAATCAAAGACCGGATAAACGAAGTATTGGAAAATGTTGGTCTGGCAGACGCATTAAATAAAATGCCCTCGCAGCTGTCGGGCGGTATGCGCAAAAGAATCAGCCTGGCCCGAACCATTGTCGTTGAACCGATGATCATGCTCTACGATGAGCCTACCACCGGTCTAGATCCGATTACCTCGGATGAAATCAGTACCCTCATCAACGATGTTCAGAAAAAATATAAAACATCGTCCATCATCATCACACACGATATTAAATGTGCAAAAAACACAGCAAACAGAGTGGTTATGTTAAAGGATGGTGAGGTATATATGGAAGGAAAATTAACCGACTTTGAAAACTCCAAAGACGAATTCATCCAATCATTCTTTACATAACCCGTCATTCGTCATTCGTCACTTGTCAATCGTCAATTGTAAATCAAAAATCGTAAATCAAAAATCATGGATTCTCACACCCAAAAATTCAAAATACGCCTGGGTCTCTTCGTTGCCGGCGGGTTAACCCTCTTTGTTCTGGCCATCTTTATCATCGGGAAACAAAAAAACATGTTTGACCCGGTGTTTGAACTCACCTCTACCTTCTACAACGTTAGTGGTTTACAGGTAGGTAACAACATCCGATTCGCCGGAATCAATGTTGGCACTGTCGACAAAATCACCATCATCAACGATTCAACGGTAAAAGTGTCGATGATGATCAAAAAGGATGTCAAGAAGTTCATCAAATCAGATTGTGAAGTAGCTATCGGTTCAGAAGGACTTATTGGCGACCGGTTGCTGGTCATCACCCAGGGAAGTACCGATGCTCCGTTGGCCAAAGAGGGACAACGGCTTACTTCATCCGAACCGGTTGAAATAGATGCCATCATGGCCAGTTTGCGTGTTACCGCGGAGAATGCCGAAATTATTTCGCAACAACTCGCGGAGATCATGTACAAGGTAAACAGTGGCGATGGAACACTTGGCCGGTTAATTCAGGATACAACCATTGCCAACAATTTAAGCCAGACCATGGTGAACATAAAAAGAAGCAGCAAAGGTCTGGATGAAAACATGAATGCCGCCAAGGAAAACTTCCTGCTGAGAGGTTATTTCAGACGGCAGGCGGAAGCGGCCGAAGAAAAGAAGCAGGAAGCTGAAGACCAAAAAGCTGCCGATTTGAAGAACAAAGCCAAAGAAGAAAAAAAAGCAGCAAGACAAAAAGCCAAAGATGAAAAAAACAAATAGTCTTCAAAGGTTTTTAAAAATGTGTGAATTATGTAAGAATATGAGAAAGTTGTGTAACACATATAGAAACAGAGATGCGCACCTTTGCCAATTAATTATTTATCCTAAACAAAACAAAATGAAAAGAGCAATCCATTCCCTGGTACTCATGTCACTGTTTGCCGGTGTGTTATTTACCTCGTGCGTATCAAATAAAAAATTCCTGGCTTCACAGGCCCAGGTTGATAAGCTGCAAAAAGAAAATGCCAGCTCACTCAATCAGCTCATTGACTGCAACGGGAAAGTAAAGAGCCTGAACGACCAGAAAGCATCCTTGCAGAATGAAAATGCATCTGTTGAAAATGATTTGAAAATTCTTGCGTCCGAATCGAAAATGACCATTGCCGACCAGGCAAGAAGGTTAAAAAGTCTGCAAAACATGATTCAGGCCCAAAAAAATGTGATGACCAACCTGAAAAACTCAATCGCCGAGGCGTTGTTGAACTACAAAGCAGATGAACTGTCCGTTTACATCAAAGATGGAAACGTATATGTTTCGCTTGAAGAAAAACTGTTGTTTAAATCGGGCAGCGATGTGGTGGACCCCAAAGGGAAAGAAGCGCTGAAAGCCCTTGCAAAGGTCCTTAACAGCACCAAAGATATTACTGTGAATATCGAAGGCCATACGGATAATGTGCCCATCAAGACAAAACTTTTTGAAGACAACTGGGACCTGAGTACGGCAAGAGCCACCTCCATTGTGCGTATCCTTACGAAGGACTATGCCTTTGATCCCGATCGCATCACGGCGTCAGGAAGAGGCCAGTATCACCCTGTAAAACCAAATGAAACCGCCGAAGGACGTGCCGGCAACCGCAGGACGGAAGTTATCCTTTCTCCAGACCTGAATGAACTTTATAAGCTGCTTTACCAATAAAAAGTTCTCGCAGAAAAAAAGTTCTCGCAGATTGTCGCGAATTAAAACGCAGATTTTCGCAGATAAAGTTCAAATCAAGAACGATCTGAGTAGATCCGCAAAAAAATCCGCGAAAATCTGCGTGAAATTCTTAACCGGAATGCCTGCAAAACAACTAACCTCAAATCAATATGAAAAAAATCGGAATTCTTGTTATCCTGCTTGGCCTGGGATTAACCATTTTCAGCGTCTTTACCGTTTTCTCCAAAGAAAAAGTTATTGACCTGGGAACCGTTGAAATCACCAGAGACAAACCCCACCACCTGAATTGGTCTCCTTTGATCGGAATTGCCGTAATGGCTGTTGGAGGGGCTGTTTTGTGGCAATCGGGTAGAAATTAATGCACTGATTTATTTCGTTTTACGCATTTTATTAACGCTAATTCCATGCTAAAGTTCAATACTGTTTATGGTAAAATGAAAGCATGGACCATTCTTTTCGGGATCATCTTTCTGATTCTCTTTTTGACACTGGCATTTTACAAGTATAAACTGGAAAAAGAAATCATTGACGCATCCGGTGAACAATTCAAGCATGAGATTGAATCACTTCTGGCATTAACATCCAAACAAATTACCCAAACGGTTTATGACTATACTTATTGGGATGATTTCGTTAAAGCCCTTGATAAAAACGACACAACCTGGTATCACAATAATATAACCTTTTTTACCTTTAATTTTCACTATGTATGTGTTTATAACACCCGGTTTGAAATGGTTCACAAAGGGTCGTACAATGGATTTTCACAAGAGGTGAATATCCCCGGAACGGCAGTAGCCAGATTGAAAAAAATCAGGTTTTCCCATTTTTTCTTAAGAACAACAGATGGATTGATGGAGGTGAGCGCTGCATCGGTTCATCCAACCATGGATCCTGATCATAACAAAACTGAACCTTCCGGGTATATATTCGTGATGAGAAAATGGGATCAGGAGTTTTTGAACAACCTGGCCAACGTCAGCGGATCAAAGGTTGATATGCTGATTCCTTCGGATTCGATCATCAATCGGGCGGGTAACACCATACAAACTGAGATAAACCTGGCAGGTTATAATGGCAAGATCGTTTCACGGATTGTCTTTACCAGGTTGCTGTCACTCAATTTCAATGTGATGCGAAACATCATGATTATACTGCTCATCTTTGTGTTCGCAGCGCTGCTTGCTTCCAACTATATTGCACGAAGTATCATAAGCAGACCATTAAAACTGGTGGCTCAAATTCTGAAGTCTCCGGGAATCCGGTCAATTGATTCGTTAAAAAAAGCGCCCGCCGAGTTTGGCCGCATTGGGTTCCTTTTTGAAGAGTTTTTTCTGCAGAAGGCAGAAAAAGAAAGAAATGCAATTGCTTTGCACGCCGAACGAAAAATGAAGGAAGCCACACAAAAACGGCAATTGGAGCTGGAAATTAAAAACAAAGAACTTGAACAATTTGCCTATATCGCATCCCATGATCTACAGGAGCCACTTCGTACTGTTTCCAATTATATGCAAGTGTTTGAAGAGGATTACCTGACCCTTTTGGACGATAAGGCCATTCAATACCTGCATTCAGTAAATGCCGCTACACAACGAATGAGTATCCTGATCAAATCCATTTTAACCTTTTCACGGCTGGGGAAGAATGCCAAGCTCTCATCTGTTGATTGTAAAACGTTAATTACCAATGTCATTTCCAATCTTGAAGACATTATAAGAACTTCAAATGCCGTCATAGAAGTTACCGACATGCCAATCCTGAATGTTTACAAGGATGAATTTCGGGAATTGTTCAGCAATCTCATTATGAATGCCATCATATTTCAGTCGAAAGGCAACCAGCCGAGGATTCAAATCCATTCGAAATTCACCAATAACAAATGGGAGTTTTCGGTAAGTGACAATGGAATAGGCATTGCTCCTGCCTATTTGGATCAGGTGTTTAATATTTTTAAACGGTTAAACACCAATAATGAGGATTATGCAGGACTGGGTATAGGGCTTGCAAATTCCAGAAAGATCATTCAATTACATCAGGGAGACATCTGGGTTCAATCAAAACCAGGTCAGGGATCAACATTTTATTTCACCATACCAAATTTGACAATATGAATCAACATTTCAACTGCATCATGCTGGTAGACGACAATCGTGATGATAATTTCTATCATGAGAGGGAAATTAAAAAAAACGATCCGGCCACAATTGTCATTACAGAAACCACAGGATCCGAAGCATTGGAGTATTTAAGATCGAGGAAGGAAAATAATAAGATACGTCCGGATCTGATTTTTTTGGACATTAACATGCCTGGGATGAGCGGTTGGGAGTTTCTCAATGAATACGAGGGACTTGATAAGGACGAGCAAAGCAAAGTAATCATTATCATGCTTACAACCTCCGATTATTCTGATGACAAGGATAAATCAAAGGCCTATTCGGTAGTTTCTGGCTACACCATTAAACCCTTAACGAAAGATAAATTGAAAGATATTTATAGCAAATTTCTCACCGAATAATCAACCTCACTTTTTTTATACTGACAAAAACAAATGAAAAAAGCAATGAAAGGTAATATTCCGGGGGCAATGCCTTTTGGGAAACAAACCGAAGAAACAATACAGGAACGAAATTCGCGGACAGGACTTGTTTTTCAAAACAGGGAAGACGAGAAACGGGACGATGAGTTAATTCTTGCCAACAAAGAGCTTGCTTTTCAAAACAGGGAAAAAGAGAAACGGGCTGATGAACTGATACTTGCCAACAAAGAACTTGCTTTTCAAAATGAAGAGAAAGAAAAACGGGCTGAAGAACTGATCATTGCGAACAAAGAACTGGCCTTTCAAAATCAGGAGAAAGAGAAAAGGGCAGATGAATTAATTATTGCCAATAAAGAACTGGCCTTCCAGAACAGGGAAAAAGAAAAACGTGCAGATGAATTGATCATTGCCAACAAAGAGCTTGCTTATCAAAACCAGGAAAAAGAAAAACGGGCAGAGGAGTTAAGCATTGCTAATAAAAAGCTTGCTTTTCAAAACCAGGAAAAAGAAAAAAGGGCGAAAGAGTTAATCATTGCCAACAAAGAACTTGCTTTTCAAAACAGGGAAAAAGAAAAAAGGGCAGATGAGCTTATCATTGCCAACAAAGAGCTTGCTTATCAAAACAGGGAAAAAGAAAAAAGGGCAGATGAATTAGATGTTGCTGATAAAGAACTTTACTACCAAAACGAAGAAAAAGAAAAACGGGCAGCCGAGTTAGTCATTGTGAATAAGGAACTTGTTTTCCAGAACGAGGAAAAAGAAAAACAAAAAGCTGAAAATAAAGAACTCGAGGCTTTCAGCTATTCGGTCTCACACGATTTGCGGGCACCGTTAAGACATATCGGAGGATTTGTCAACTTATTGATTAAGAACAATTCATCTCAGCTCGATGAGAAAGGGCTAAGGTATTTGAACATCATTTCAGAGTCATACTGTGAGATGGGAAACCTGATTGATGCATTGCTGAACTTCTCCCGATTAAGCAGAACAGAACTTCAACGCACAAAAATCAATTCCAACAGCATGGTGAACCAGGTACTTAAATCGTTCAGTGCTGAAGTAGACGGCAGAAATATAGCAATAAACATCAAAAAATTACCTGATGTTAAAGGTGATGAAACGCTGATCAATCAGGTATGGGTCAACCTTATCTCCAATGCAATAAAATATTCACGGAACAAAGAAAAAGCCGTGATTGAGATTGGAAGTAAAATTGAGCATAATAAAACCATTTTTTATGTTCAGGATAATGGCGCCGGTTTTGACATGAAATATGCCGATAAGCTTTTCGGCGTTTTCCAACGGTTGCATAAAGCCAGGGATTTTGAAGGGATTGGCCTCGGACTTGCCAATGTGAACAGAATCATCGTTCGCCATGGTGGTGAATGTTGGGCCGAAAGTGAAGTTGACATGGGCGCAACCTTTTTCTTCAGCATACCGAATTAAAATAACAGCCATGAATAAAGACGTAAAAAAAATCCTGATCGTAGACGATAGCCCAAAGGATGTTGAACTTGCAATAGCAGCACTGGCCGAAAAAAACCTCGAAAATGAAGTTGTTGTGGCAGAAGACGGGGTGGAAGCATTGGATTACCTTTTTAAACGGGGCAAATTTGCCGGGTGTGATAATGGTAACCCGGCTGTTATTTTGTTAGATATCAAAATGCCCAGGATGAATGGAATAGAGGTGCTCAGGCACATCCGCTCCAATTTAAGATTCAAATATATTCCGGTCATTGTTGTTACATCTTCCCGCGAAGAAAGAGATCTGGTGGAGAGTTACAAACTCGGAGCCAACTCTTATGTGGTTAAACCTGTTGACATTATTCAATTTATTGAGGCAATCAAAGATTTGGGGCAATATTGGGCTGTCACGAATCAACCACCACCCGCAAGCACACATCAGGATTGATTTTTTATATTATTTATCACTATACCCATGACCAAAATCACCAAAATTCTGCACCTTGAGGACTCAATAAGGGATTCTGAATTAATACGTTCAATCATCGAAGAGGGAGAAATCCGGCATAAATATTTTTTGGCTGAGAATGAAAAGGATTTCATCAGGATTCTGAAAACAGAAAAGATCGATATCATATTATCCGATTACCTTCTGCCGGGATACAATGGCAACCAGGCACTCAAGATGGCTAGAGAACAATATCCTCATATGCCTTTCATTTTCGTTTCAGGAGCGATGGGTGAGGATGCAGCGATAAACTCCATGTTAAACGGTGCAACAGATTACGTACTTAAAAACAAACTTGAACGGCTGGTTCCGGCCATTAAAAGAGCATTGCATGAACATTATCTGGAGGTAAAACGCGAATTGGCTGTATGGCAATTAATTGTTGCAAATAAAGAACTTGTTTTTCGAAATGACCAAAAAGAAAAACGGGCAGCCGAATTAATCATCGCAAACAGAGAACTCCTTTTTCAAAATGAAGAGAAGGAGCAACGTGCAGCCGAACTGATCGTGATCAACAAGGAGCTAAAAGATGTAAAAGAGAAGTTCAGGCTGGTTGTAGAATCAGCGCCCACCGCCATGGTGCTCATCAACAATGAAGACCAGATTACCCTCGTAAACAATCAAACCGAAAAACTGTTTGGGTATCACCGAAATGAGCTGATGGGAAACAAAATTAAAATTCTCATTCCGGAACATTATCTCAAAAAACACACGGATCGCAGCACCATGTTTTTTACCCTTCAGCAAAAACGATCTATCATTGCCATTTATGATCTCCTCGCTACGAGGAAAAACGGCACTGAAATGCAGATAGAAATAAGGCTGAATCCTATTGAAACTGACGAAGGTCCCATGGTTTTAGTCTCCATGATCGACATTACGGCAAAGAAAATCCAGGAAGCCAATCTTATTAAACAATTGGAACTGGAGATAAAAAACAAAGAGCTTGAACAATTTGCGTATGTGGCTTCCCACGACCTTCAGGAACCACTCCGCACTGTTTCAAACTATTTGCAGGTATTTGAAGAGGACTATGCAGGGTTGTTGGACGAAAATGCCCACAAATACCTTCAGTCAATCAATGATGCCACAAAAAGAATGAGCATGCTGATCAAGTCATTGCTGGATTTTTCACGATTGGGTCAAAATAGTAAAATTGTGAATGTTGATTGTAAAAAACTGATCAATGACGTGATTGCAGATCTTGACCATTTGATCAGAACCTCAAATGCCGGGATCAAGGTATCAGACATGCCGGTGTTGAATATGTATGAATCTGAGATGCGTGAAGTATTTCAAAATCTGATCACGAACGCCATTAAATTCCGAAAAAAAGAAACCAGCCCGAAAATACAAATCCGCTCAGAAAAAGTAAATGACATCTGGCGATTTTCAGTAGCCGACAACGGAATAGGAATCGGTCCTGCCCATTTTGAAGATGTATTTGTTATTTTTAAACGGTTACACTGCCAAAAAGAAGGGTATGAAGGGAATGGCATCGGCCTGGCCAATTGTAAAAAAATAGTGCTCCTGCATAAGGGTGAAATCTGGATTAAATCAACGTTAGGCCAGGGAACCACCTTCTATTTTACAATTCCAGATTTGCCAGCATAATAAAAAAAGTTTTCTCCCAGATTTTCACGGATTAAATACGCTGATTTTCGCAGATAAAAACAATTTCTGCGTAAATCTGCGCTGTAATTTGCGTAAATCTGCGAGAACTTTTTAGGAATCCGCGAGAACTTTTCTATCTGAATTCCCCCCAATGTGTGAATGTTGTAAGATATTCCCATAATTATATAACGGTTCCGTGTGGAGCGGGATTTACCTTTGTTCATGTAATCATTTACAAACCTGTCCCGCAGGAAACGGGAACCATTTTAAAAACGAACAGTCATGGGAAGCTTACTTTACATCATCGCGGTAATTCTGGTTATAGCATGGGCAATTGGTTTTTTTGCCTACAGCGCCGGAGGGATCATTCACATTCTTCTTGTCATTGCCCTCATTGCAATTATTTTCAGGGTCATACAAGGCAGGAGCGCCTTTTAATATGTTTGAAGTATAAATACCCTGAGCAAAACAACTGTGATAAATAAAGAACTGATATTACCATATTATGCGAAGGCAACCATTTTTCTGATGGGTTTATTTGCCTTGCTGGCGATGTTGTATATTGCTCAGGGTATTGTTGTACCTATTATTTTCGCCGTCATTATTGCAATCTTGCTACAGCCTGTAGTAGGATTTTTCGTCAGGTTACATTTAAACCGGGTAGTGGCCATTGTTATTACCTTATCGCTGACAGTATTGATCATTGTCGCGTTTGGCGCTTTTTTATTCTCGCAGATCAGCCGGTTTAGTGAATCATGGCCAATTTTCGTGGATAAATTCACGCTGATTCTAAACCAGACAACCAGCTGGGCTTCAGAATATTTCGACATCAATCCGCATAAGATCGACGCATGGCTTCTGAAAACAAAAGGAGAAATGATCAATACCAGCGGCGCTGCCATCGGGCAAACACTTATGTCTGTTGGCAATACGGTGGTGGTGTTGTTCCTGATACCGTTGTACATCTTCATGATCTTATATTATCAACCGCTCATCCTTGATTTTATCCGCAAAATATTTGCAGAAAGTCATCAAAGCCAGGTAAGCGAAATAGTGACCCAAACCAAATCGGTTATTCAGCACTACCTGATCGGATTGGTTATCGAAGCTGCCATTGTAGCCACGCTGGATGCCACTGCACTGTTAGTATTGGGAATTGATTATGCGATCCTGCTTGGGATTATCGGCGCCCTGCTCAACCTCATTCCATACATCGGTGGACTGGTGGCCGTGGCATTGCCCATGATGATTGCTATTGTCACCAAATCAACGGCCTGGTATGCCGTATACGTACTGGCGGCCTATTATTTCATACAATTGGTCGACAATAACTATATCGTTCCCATGATCGTTTCCTCCAAAGTGAAAATCAATGCACTGTTTTCCATCATCGTGGTCATAGCCGGAAATGCATTGTGGGGGATCCCGGGCATGTTCCTTTCCATACCCCTCCTGGCTATTGTAAAACTCATTTTCGACCATATTGAGCCTCTAAAGCCGTGGGGTTTTTTACTTGGCGACACTATGCCCCCGATGCTGAAAATTAAACCAATACTAAAAATAATAAAGAGGAAATCTAAATGATAGAAATTAAAAAAGAAGGCATCTTACTATCCAAAACCGATCTTGAATTTGAAAATGAAGCGGTGCTCAACCCTGCTGCAATTCGCGTTGACGACAATGTTCATCTTTTTTACCGGGCTGTCCGGAATGGAAATTATTCGACCATTGGCTATTGCCGGCTGGATGGTCCGCTCACCATTGCTGAACGATGGGATAAGCCATTCATGGAACCTGAATTCGAGTATGAATCGCATGGGATCGAAGACCCAAGGATTGTTAAAATTGACGACCTGTATTATATGACCTATACCGCCTATGACGGGGTCAGCGCCCAGGGCGCTTTGGCAACATCAAAAGACCTGGTACATTTCAAAAAACACGGAATCATTGTCCCGCAAATCACCTATGCTGAATTCGTTTTTCTTGCCGAGTCGGCAGGAAAGGTCAATGTTAATTATTACCGTAATCAGAAGTTTTACTTCCAGGAAGCAGATCCTGAAAAAAAAATATTGTTATGGGATAAAAATGTCATTTTTTTTCCCCGGAAAATCGATGGTAATCTAGTCTTCCTTCACCGGATAAGGCCAGGAATTCAAATTGTTTCTATAAAATCCCTGAAAGACCTCACCAAAGATTATTGGAAAGATTACTTCCTGAACCTCCAGGATCATATTGTGCTCGATCCCGTTTATGACCATGAGAAAAATTACATTGGCGGGGGTTGTCCTCCGATTGAGACAGAACACGGATGGCTGCTGATCTACCACGGGGCGGAAGAAACTGTCAATGGCATTGTTTATTCTGCCTGTGCGGCTGCCTTGCTTGATTTGAATAATCCGATGAAAGAGATTGCCCGGTTGCCCTATGCCTTATTTTCACCGGAATTCGAATGGGAGCTGAAAGGAGATGTTAACAATGTTGTTTTCCCAACAGGAACAGCCTTATTCGGAGATACTTTGTTCATTTATTACGGGGCTGCAGATTCACACATTGCCTGTGCATCTCTGAGTTTATCAGCTTTATTGCAAGAATTACTAACTTATACAACTACCAAAAATGAAAACTAAAACCGATACCGGTAACCAGTCTGAAATATTATTCATCACCTCCTATCCACCAAGAGAATGCGGCATCGCAACCTATTCGCAGGATTTGATAAAATCGCTTGTAAACAAATTCGGCAACTCCTTGTCAATACAGGTGTGCGCGCTGGAATCCAACGGTATTACCTATCCGTATCCAAAGGAGGTAAAATACATTCTTAAAACATCTGTTGCCAAAGATTATGAGAAATTAGCCTTAAGGATAAACCGGGACCAGGACATTAAATTGGTGATGATACAGCATGAGTTCGGTTTCTTCCATAAGCAGGAACAAGCATTTATTAAATTTTTATATGATCTGCTAAAACCAGTGGTGATTGTTTTTCACACGGTACTGCCTCATCCTGACGAAAAGTTAAGATCAAAAATAAAGAGTATTGTGGCCGCTTGCCAAAAAGTGATCGTTATGACCCATCATTCGGCTGAAATTCTGATGAAGGATTATGATATCTCGCCCCGGAAAATATCGATGATTGCCCATGGCACCCATTTGGTGCCCCATCTGAGTGAGAAATTTTTAAAACAGAAATACGGATTGTCAGGACGAAAAGTTCTGACCACCTTTGGCCTCCTGAGCTCAGGAAAGAGCATAGAAACCACCCTGGAAGCCTTACCAGCCATCGTTGAGCTTCATCCCGAGGTGGTATTCCTGGTGATCGGTAAAACACATCCCGAAGTGGTGAAATCGGAGGGCGAACAATACCGGGATATGCTTGAACAATTGGTAAAAGATAATGGTCTTCAAAAACATGTGGTCTTTATCAATAAATATCTGGCATTGTCAGAGCTGCTTGAATATCTGCAACTCACCGATATTTACCTGTTCACTACCAACGACCCAAACCAGGCGGTGAGCGGTACTTTTGCTTATGCCATGAGCTGCGCCTGCCCCATTATCTCTACACCAATCCCTCATGCAGTGGAATTATTGACCCGGGATACCGGAATTATTTTTGATTTCCGCAACTCACAGCAATTGTCTGAGGCCGTTACACTGTTGCTCAATGATGACTCATTGCGACGGAACATGAGTTCAAACACGCTGGAGAAAATAGTTTCAACTGCCTGGGAAAATTCAGCTGTTGCGCATGCCAAATTATTCGAAAATGTTGCCGTTGCCGACATTACCATAAAATACAGCCTCCCTGTTATCAACCTCGACCACATGGCCCATATGACCACTGAAACCGGAATCATTCAGTTTTCAAAAAACAATCAGCCCGACATCAACACCGGCTATACCCTCGATGACAATTCCAGAGCCCTGGTAGCCAGTTGCATGTATTTTGAACTGACTCGAAACGAAGAAACGCTGTATGAAATATATAAATATCTCAGGTTTATCGATCATTGCCGGCAACCTGGTGGCAACTTTTTAAACTATACAGACAAGGACAATAATTTTACCGTACAGAATGAAAATACCAATTTAGATGATGCCAACGGAAGAGCCGTTTGGGCTTTGGGATATGTGGTATCACTGATAGGCATCTTACCCCTGAAAATAATATCAGAGGCAGAAACGATCCTCAAAAAGACACTTGTACACATGGAGACTGTTCATTCCACAAGGTCAATGGCTTTTACCATTAAAGGATTATATTATTATCAGCACGCAATTAAATCGCCTGAAAATCTGATCCTCGTTAAAACCCTGGCCGACCGGCTGGTTCAAATGTACAGGCATGAATCGAACGAAAATTGGGAATGGTTTGAAGGTTATCTTACCTATGCCAACAGTATTTTGCCTGAAGCAATGCTGTATGCCTGGATGCTGACCGGAGAACCGGTTTATCATGATATTGCCATTGCATCCCTGAATTTTTTGATGTCACAGATTTTTAACGAAAACGGAATCGAAGTAATTTCAAATAAAAACTGGTTACAGAAAGGCGAAGTAGCTGAGCATTATGGAGAACAACCCATTGATGTGGCCTATACCATTATGACCTTGAGCAAGTTTTACGATGTTTTTCAAACCGAAGACTACCACCTGAAAATGGAGACCGCAATCAATTGGTTTTTAGGCAACAACCGGCTGCGGCAAATCATTTACAACCCTTGCACCGGCGGATGTTACGATGGGCTTGAGGAGACCCACGTAAACCTGAACCAGGGGGCAGAATCGACAGTAAGTTATCTGATGGCACGTTTAACTATGGAAAAGTATGCTCACACATGCAGCGAACCGGAAAGTGTGAATTATATAAATAATAAAAATAATTATATAAACCCTAATCCCCCAAAGGCCCTCAACTTTGCAACATTATATGCAAACAGGTAGATGACAGCCTGATTAAAATAAATGACTTGAAAATCTACATCAAATACATGGTCAGCGCCCGCTGTAAAATGGCGGTAAAAATGGCGCTGAAAGAACTTGGTCTCCACTTCATCGTGGTTGATCTGGGCGAAGTAGAGATTATGGAAAACATTTCGGACGAACAGCGAAGACTGCTCTCCCTGGCTTTATTCAGTTCCGGCCTTGAATTAATGGACGACAAACGGGCCGTTTTGATTGAAAAAATTAAAAATGCCATCATTGAAATGGTTCATCATTCTGATGAAATAATCAAAATAAATTTTTCTGATTATCTGAGTGAGAAACTAAATCATGATTACACCTACCTTGCCAACCTGTTTTCTGAGGTTCAGGGAACTACGATCGAGCATTTCATCATCTCCCATAAGATTGAACGCATCAAAGAGCTGATCATTTATGATGAACTGAATATCACGGAAATTGCCTGGAAAATGAATTACAGCAGCGTGGCCCATTTATCAAATCAATTTAAAAAAGTGACGGGCCTCTCCCCTTCTCACTTCAAACAACTGAAAGTTAAGCGACGCAGCCCGATTGAAGAAATTGACAATTGATCTGACTTATGGAAGTTCACCTGACAAGAAAGGACATAGAAAATGGAAAGAACAAAAACACATGATGCCCGGTATGCCAGCAGCCTGATTGAAGCCAGCCTGGATCCATTGATTACCATCAGCACTGAAGGGAAGATCATGGACATGAATCAGGCAAAAGTGCAAATTACCGGCATAGAACGCGACAAGCTCATCGGTACCAATTTTTTTGATTATTTCACTGAACCCTTGAAGGCATATGAAGTGTACCAGGAGGTATTCGACAAAGGATATATTGCCGACTCTCCTCTTACCTTCCGACATATCGATGGTACACTCACCGATGTTTTATTCAACGGGTCTGTGTATAAGGACGATAGCGGGATTGTGCTTGGCGCAGTGGTCGTGGCCAGAGATATTTCAGAGCAGAAATGGGCTGTTGAGTTACGGAATGCCAACAAAGAGCTTGCTTTTCAAAATGATGAGAAAGAAAAACGGGCAGCCGAGCTGATCATTGCGAATAAAGAACTCGCATATCAAAACGATGAGAAAGGAAAAAGAGCAGATGAACTGATCATTGCGAACAAAGAACTTGCCTATCAAAATGACGAGAAAGGAAAAAGAGCAGACGAATTGATCATTGCGAACAAAGAACTTGTCTTTCAAAACAGTGAGAAAGAAAAAAGGGCAGGCGAGTTACGAATAGCCAATTATGCCCGCAGTATTATCGAAGCAAGCCGTGATCCGTTATTCACCATCAGTCCTACGGGGAAAATTACCGATATGAACAATGCATCGGTCAATATCACCGGGGTTTCCCGCGAAAATCTCACCGGAACCGACTTCTTCGATTATTTTACCGACCCGCAAAAAGCACGCAAAGTTTACCGGGAGGTGTTCGCGAAAGGCTTTGTGGTTGATTATCCATTGACCATCAAGGATCATAAGCTGACAGATGTACTGCTCAATGGTTCAGTATATAAGGATGAACAAGGGAATGTGCTGGGGGTTGTTGTGGTAGCAAGGGATATTACCGAACAAAAAAGAGTGGCAACTGAATTAACAGAGGCCATGGTATTTGCCGAACTGGCCACTGCTATTGCGGAGGAGGCAAAAATAAAAGCGGAGAGTGCCACCCATACCGCAGAAAATGCAGTGAAGGCAAAACAGCAATTTCTTTCGAACATGAGTCATGAGATCCGGACGCCGATGAATGCCATTATCGGTTTTACCAAAGTGCTGTTGAAAACAGATTTATCGGCCAAACAAAAAGAGTATTTAACGGCCATAAAAATGAGTGGGGATGCACTCATTGTGCTCATCAACGACATTCTCGATCTGGCAAAGGTCGATGCGGGAAAAATGGTATTTGAGCAAACTCCTTTTAAAATGTCACTTTCTATTTCTGCCATGCTTCATCTGTTTGAAGCAAAAATTCAGGAGAAAAATTTAGAATTGGTGATAGAATATGATCCGGCAATTCCTGTCGTATTGGTTGGCGACCCGGTGCGTTTGCATCAGATTATTTTAAACCTGGTGAGCAATGCAGTAAAATTTACCACAAAAGGAAAAATTACCGTAAACGTTCATCTGCTAAGTGAGGATAAAGAAAAAGCAACCATTGAATTTGCCGTTTCGGATACCGGGATCGGAATTCCGGAAAATAAAATAGTAAGTATTTTCGACAACTTTCAGCAGGCTACCAGCGGTACCTCCAGGTTGTACGGAGGAACCGGGTTGGGTTTGGCC
>JBAXFM010000103.1:0-16040 GCA_037139855.1 Bacteroidota bacterium | reverse complement strand
CGCCATGGCAAGGATTTGTGAAATTACCGGAAAGATTGCAATCAAAGGGCATAAAGTCTCTCATTCCAATAAAAAATCGAAACGTTGGTTCAGCCCTAACATACAGACCAAGACCTTTTTTGTATCGGAAGAAAACCGCGATATTAAATTAAGAGTATCGGCAGAAGGATTACGCCACATGAACAAGAAGGGCGTTTATGTCTGCATCAAAGAGGCACGGGAAAAAGGATATCTTACTAAGTAAGTTTTTTTTCATGGGTAAAAATGCTGTTACGCCGTAACAGCATTTTTTTTGCCTTCTCCTCAAAGAAATAAACAATGGGAATATTCGTTATACATCAACTGCGCTCAGCATATAATATATTATAATACAATTTACCACGAATGAAAAAGAGCCTGTGCTATTCCTTTACAATGCTCACTTTTACTTTCTTCTGCACTTCAGTACAGGCTCAAAATCAGGAAGACAACAGTAGTTTGGTGCAATTTTCGGGGATCACCATTACTGCCGACAGCCTCAACCCTGTACCGTATGCAAAAATTCTCGATATCTGCAGCCATCGGGGTACCACCAGCGATATTAATGGCTATTTCTCATTTGTGGCACATAAAAAAGATACGGTTGTATTTACAGCGCTCAGTTTTAAACCCGCTTCCTTTATCATCCCCGACACCATCACCAAGCAAAGGTATTCCCTGATTCAGCTAATGACTGCCGACACGCTTACCCTTGCAGCTGCCATTATTTTCCCCTGGCCAACACTTGAAGATTTTAAAAGGGCATTTGTAGAAACTAAAATTCCGGACGATGATCTGGAAATTGCCCGCAAAAACCTGCTGGCTGCCGATATCCGGATGAGGGCCGAGGAGTATCCGATGGACGCAAACATGAACTACCGGAATTATATCGACAACCAAACGAGTAAATTGTACTACTACGGACAGATACAACCTTATAATATTTTCAACCCTTTTGCCTGGGCTAAATTTATTAAAGCCTGGAAAGACGGGAAGTTCAAATCTCAGAAAGAACGACTGAAATAACCACGGACCTTGCGAAAAACAATATACACTGTCGTATTATTCATCCTTCTATCCTCACAGGCTGTTTTAGCCCAACAGGGAATTATTTCCGGGATTGTCAAAGGCACTGAAAACCAGCCATTACAATTTGTCAACATTGCCGTAAAAGGAACCACCGCAGGTGTGACAACAGGAAAAGATGGCCGTTTCGAGTTATCAGTTCCTGCAAACCAGGAGATTGTGATCCTGTTTTCCTATATCGGTTATGAAAAAGATTCGATAACTGTTCGGCTGAAGCAAAATGAGCAAAAGAATTTGGATCATACACTACAACCATCTTCTACCCAACTGGAATCCATTGAAATCAGGGATCAGCAACTGCGTACAAATACATTCAGCCGGCTTGATCCAAAGGTGCTGACTTTTATCCCCACCATCAATGCCAGCGTTGAAGATTTGATAAAAACCATGCCCGGTGTGTCATCCCGCAATGAATTAAGTTCCCAATATTCAGTGCGTGGCGGCAATTACGATGAAAACCTCGTTTTTGTGAATGACATCGAAATTTACAGGCCATTCCTGGTTCGGTCGGGTCAGCAGGAAGGTCAGAGTTTTCTTAATCCCGACCTGGTATCGGGAATATCTTTTTCATCCGGCGGCTTTGATGCCAAATATGGCGATAAAATGTCATCGGTTTTGGATATCAAATATAAAAAACCGACTGAATTTGCCGCTTCCTTCGACGTTAGCCTGCTGGGCGCCGATGCACATGTGGAAGGCACCTTCGCGAAAAAGTTTTCCTATCTCCTGGGAACAAGGTATAAAACCAATTCATACCTCCTCAAAGGCCTTGACACCAAGGGGAACTACAAACCGAGATTCTTTGACATCCAGGGAATGGTTAACTATGAGATCGACAAAAAGTGGGAGCTCTCTGTTTTCGGAACATTTACTGACAATGTTTATAAGCTGATTCCTGAAACGCGCGAAACCAGTTTTGGAACCCTTGATGAAGCATACAAAATAAGGATATATTTCGACGGACGTGAGTCTGACAGTTACCAAAACTGGCTTACGGCGCTTACACTTACGTTTAAACCAACACAGAATATCCGGCTTAAATTGATTTCTTCGGCATTTCAAACTTATGAAGCAGAAACCTACGACATATCAGGTGAATACTGGCTGGGGAAACTGGAAGTTTTCCAGGGCAGCGGACAGGGACAGGTCACCGAAATCATGGGTGTAGGAGCATACCTGCAACATGCGCGGAATTATCTGGATGGAACAGTCTTCAATATTGAACACCGGGGTTACTGGGATAAAAACAAGAGTAACCTGTCCTGGGGACTCAAATACCAGCATGAGCTTTTCAAATACAACATCAACGAATGGGAATTGCAGGATTCTGCCGGGTATTCGATTCCCAGACCACCAGATTCGCTTGGAGCTCAATATCCGCCAAATAGCGATCTCATTTTATACAATGTTATCAGGAGCAACACCACCGTCAACACAAACCGTGTGTCAGCATTTATTCAGGATACCTGGACTTTTAAAAATCGTTTGAACGACATCTCGGTTACAGCAGGGTTACGAACGATTTATTATGATTTTAACGGTCAGCTGCTGGTTAATCCAAGGGTAAATATCTCCTTCAAGCCACATTGGAAAAATGAAACCGTATTCAGGATTTCAACAGGGTTATATTCTCAGCCACCCACTTTCCGGGAGATGGCAGACCTGGAAGGAAATATCGTTCCGGGACTTAAAGCACAAACTTCATTTCAGGTTGTGGTTGGCAGCGACTACTACTTTAAGGCGTGGGGTCGCCCGTTCAAATTTGTGACAGAAGCATATTATAAAAACATCCAAAACCTGATCCCTTACGAGATCGATAACATGAAGATCAGGTATTACGGAACCAATGACGCCCATGGATATGCCGCCGGGATCGATTTCAGGGTTCATGGGGAATTTGTAAAAGGAGCCGAATCCTGGGCTAGTTTGTCTTTCCTTAAAACTGAAGAGTATTTTCAAGGCTCCTGGATTCCCAGACCAACCGACCAGCGGATGAACCTGGCGATATTCTTCCAGGATTACATTCCGGGATTTCCAACATGGAAAATGAACCTGACTCTTGTGTATGGAACAGGCCTTCCTTTCGGACCACCCGATTCGCCCCGAAGCGCACAAACCCTGCGTATTCCTCCTTATCGCCGGGTGGATATCGGGCTGTCAAAACAACTCATCGGCATGCAAACGAAATTTTCGGAAAAAAATCCGCTGAGGGTTATTAAATCCATGTGGATATCGCTCGATGTTTTCAACCTGCTCCAAATCAGCAATACCATTTCTTACCTCTGGATTACCGACATCAATGGTAAACAGTATGCGGTACCCAATTACCTTACACCGAGGATGGTCAATCTCAAGCTGACTGCCAAATTTTAAGGGCAAAGTGCAAATTGCAAATTCAAATTGCAAAAGATCAGAACTAGTCCTTATTGTCTGATTAGCATGATTTTCCTGACGGTGACACCTTTAACTGTTGTTAGTTTGAGAAGAAATAATCCGTTGTCAATTCTCTGGCAGTCAGACGAATTCCATTCGATTTCATGATCACCTGCATACAAGTATTGGTTTAGAAGTGTTGTAATCAATGTTCCATGGGAGTCATACACTTCAAGCTTACCCTGACCGGCACTTTTTACACTATACATGATGGATGTGGTTCCTGAAAAAGGATTCGGATAATTCATGAGTGAATTTCCATCCCTGATTGGGAAATCCTCAATGGCTGTGATGGGTGAACATGGTTCGAATTGAACTCCATCAACCCACAATGTAAATCCGTAGTCCCATGTATCGGCATGAATTTCAACATAGTTAACCTGATCCAGTGACATGGCACCTACAACTGACCGTGAAAACTGACTGTTTCCCGTTAAAGGGAATTTATACTGTTTCCAAACCAGATTTGCTGCATTCAACAGTGTTGGCGAAGCGGTGTATTTATAAAAGTTCCCATGATCATCGCCGATACGAATGGAAAAAAACTGGAAACCATATTGTGGTTGTTTGATGGTGCGTACCCAGAAATACAAGGTATCAGGATCAGAAAGTGTCCAGCGGGACAAGGAATCTCCAGACGGACGGTAATTCAGCGCCAGGTCGTAACCCCGGCTGGTTACCAGTTTAACTGATGCTGCGCCAACCTTCTTTTCAGTACTGTCGAAATATACCGAATCAGGGATCTTTACTTTGGCAGGGTAACCTACTTCAGGGTAGGCATACCAAATCGAAACAGGCTCGGCCAGATCGCAGGGAGGAAGAATCTGAATTGCAGTTGGCGGGCCAGGCAATTCCGGTTGCCAGATTACCACGCCCTTGGCAACATTATCATGCTTATCAAAAATCTTGGCGCTGATCAATGCTGTATCCGAAGGCAGGAACTGGTTCCCCGGGGCATATTTAGTATTAACTGAGTTGTTATACAGGTGATATCCCGTGGGCATCCTGAAGGTATTTCCGATAATAGTATCAGTAGTGGAAGTTCCATCCAGATAAATACTGGCGTACTGACTGTAGTTAAAATTATTGCCAGTAATAATTGAATGTTTGGTATTGGCAGCCGAAATTGCTCTTGTATTTCCATCGAACTGGTTACTAAAAACAGGATAATCCTGTGAATGGAACGTTGAATAGCCTGATGCCGGAGAACCCTCCCACAATTCAATGCCAATTGGATTGTCCTGAATCAGGTTATGCGAAATCTGATTGTTGAACCCACGATCAATGGCAATCCCTGACTGATAATTGCCAATGATTTCATTGCTGTCGATCACTGAATTAAATGAATAACCAAGCCATAAGCCATAATGGCTGTAATTGCAATTGTTGTGTTTGTAAACATTGCCATCGGCGAAGGTGGCTTCAATCGCGTTATGCGGCGAATAGGAACATTCGTTGTAGGCAAAATAGTTATTATTGGGCGTATTGGAATGCTGATATTGCCCAAGGAATACGCCATCGCCGGAATAAGACAGATCATTGAATTCGACCCTGTTGGCATTGGAAACAATCATGAGCAAGGCACCACAGTCGCTAGGGTCGGTGAGCGGACGGTTAACATGGGCACAATTATTCTGGTAGATGTAGCTGGAATCGGTCCAGAACATCCTGATGCCATAGGAGGTGTTCCATGAGAAGTCATTGTCATGAATCTTTATACTATCGCAGTGGTAGAGCGCCACCCCATCGTTTTGCACCGTCATGATGTTGTCGAAGATATTGACTGCACGGCTCTGGTACATCATCACACCTCCGCCAAGCGCCTGCGTATAATCGGCCCAAACGTCTATCCATCCTGATGAATCAACTTTGTTGCTGCAAAAAACATTACCGTTGATGGTAATATGGTCGGAATTCATAACATGAACAGCATATTTATAGCTGAACACTGAATCAAAATTCCTGATCGTGACGTTATGCGAATTGGTGATCTTGATCAAATAGCCGGCTTTAGCCACCCCGTCAACCCGACAACTGTCACCATCAAGTATAACATTCTGTACCCCGTTGAGTTGGATCACCCCATCGGCAGGCGCATCGGAAAAAACATAGTTCCCTGCCACAAATTTAATATTTGAATAGCTGTTGATCACCATGTTATTGGTGATGGGAATATACATTTGGGCGGAAGCTGAGACCATGAAAAGGATGGCCAGACTAAATGTGAAAAATTGTTTCATTAGATTTTCATTTTAATTATCCTTAACAACAACCAAAATTAATAAAAAAATTAATTAATTCTTGTCGAAAACTGCGCCGGATTTTGTATATTTTACTGGTATGATTGTGATTAATCCATAATCAAAAATAATTTTTTATTTCCGGGATAAATAAGCTTTAGCGATTTACTATATTTGTGTGACGATTGCATGTCCCCGACAGCTTTGCAGATATTGTAGTTCTTATAAATGTCAAGTTATGAAAACAAAAATCGGTTTTTTCACAGCTTTTCTGTTTTTTCTGTTCCTCGCCATAAACCTGAAAGCACAACAACCAACTTTCACAAAAGTATATTTTGACCCCGCCGGCTCTGCGCAGGGATACGCGATCATTAAAACTTTTGATCAGAATTACCTGATCGCCGGGGAAAAAGACTTGAAGGGACTAGTCATGAAATTAGATCAGTCCGGGAGTATCCTGTGGAGTAAGAAGATTGGAGAATTCAACAATACACGTTTTAACTGCGTCACAGCCACACACGATTCCTGCTTTGTATTGGCCGGCATCTCGCCCGATGCAATCACTGGCAACCATCAAATTCTTTGCGTCAAGGTGAATGCAACCGGCGACACCATCTGGAACAGGGAAATTAACATGGGGCTGTCATCTGTGGCTTTGTCCATTGAGTTGACCAATGACCATGGGTTCATCCTTTGCGGATGTTCATCGCAGGACATTACACCACTTTCGGAAATTATAGCTGTAAAGCTGGATTCTTCAGGTAACATCTCCTGGAGTTCCATTTTATCTGCCGGGAACTATACCAATTATGCCTATTCCATCAAACAAACATCCGATGGGGGTTACATCATGATTGGCGACCTTGACAACTCACCCCCCTATTCAGCCTCGGCGTGCCTTATCAGGTTAACAGCCAATGGAACAATTTCCTGGGCAAAAAAAGTGTATGGTTCTGATGCCGACTACTATTCAGGATTTGATGTGGTGATAACACCTACAGGCTATTTGTGTTATCTGAACAACGAAATCAACGGTTATGTACTCCTGAAAACAGATTTTTACGGTAACTTTTTATGGAGCCGGAAATTCGATGCTTACACCCCTGGGCCCGACCCGGCACTTCCGAGGCCAAAACTGCGGCCAACATCAGATGGTGGATTTGTATTCCTGACAACCGGATGGGGAGGTGAGCCATTGATAAAAATCGACTCCCTGGGGAATTTTCTATGGGTAAAAATTATGATGGCCATATCCTCTGATGTTATCGAGTCAGACGATCATGGGTTGCTTTTTCTGGGAAATGGGCCGATCATGGGGGTAAAATCAAACATGATATATCGCCCTCAAATCGGGGTTATAAAGACTGATTCATTGGGGAACAGTGTGGGTTGTGTTGCCGATATGATGTTTACAACAGAAACTATGACCCTCAATATAGCCCCGATTACCTGCACTGTTACAACCGGGGGATCATCCATGACATCATCACATCCGGAGGATACCAACACCACTTTGTCAACCTTTGACGGATGCGTGGATATTACAGGCGGTACGACTGAAAAAAAATCTGATGAGGCAGGATTCAGTATCAGCCCCAATCCATCGGATGGTCATTTCCAGATAATGATCTCAAAGCCTGACAATCTAGCAATTAGGACAATTGAAATATATAATGTTATGGGCGAAATGATCTACAGAACTTTCACTCCTGTTTCAGACAGGCTTCCAATTGATCTGAGTTCCCGGCCTGATGGAATTTATTATGTTAAAGCGCTCATCCATAACAAAATCTGTTCGCAGAAGATTCTGATTAGCCGATAATAAAAGCGTATTCCTGCTATGCCTTACCTTAGACTTTGAGCGTTGCAAACCGTTTGAATACCACAAGCAGATAAATCACGACTCCCAAGACTCCGATTCCGGATATTAAAAACATGGCCCGAGGGCCGATTGAATACCATAATATACCAGCCATGGAACTGGCAAGGAGCGTGAAAATGCTGGCGAGGCTGTTGTAAAACCCTATTGCAGTGGCAGTATCGGCTTTATTTGCCATGTTCGAGATAAGTGCCTTGGATATCCCTTCGGTGCATGCTGCATAAATTCCATAAAAGAAGAAGAGCACCCCAAAAACGCTCAGGGTGGAAGCAAATCCCATGGCCGTATACACCATGGCAAACAGGAATAAACCAATTACCATCATCGTTCTGAGTCCTATCCGATCGGCAAGCACCCCAACCGGATATGAAAAAAGCGCATAAACCAGGTTGTAAAAGATATAAACACCAATCATCATGGTATCCGACAAGTTTTGCTCCTTAAGCGCCAGCAGAAGAAATGCATCGGAGCTGTTGAATAGCGTGAAAACCAGCAGCCCGGAGATAAGGAACCTGAATCCTGGTGAGGCTTTGGTCCAATACTTCAGGTAGGAAAAAAAACCGATGTGCTGATGGGCTGATGTGATGATGGGCTGATGGGCTGATGGGCTGATGAGCTGATGTGCTGATGACGTGAGAGGATGCTGGATATTCTTGGTGCCTTTGTCTTTTAAGAAAAAAGTAAGTCCGATGGCGATCAGGCCGGGAAAGAATGCGATGATGAACATCCACTTGTACTGGCCGGGATAAAACCAGAGAAAAACCAGTGCCAGGATGGGCCCGATGGCGGCGCCAATGGTATCCATGGAGCTGTGAAACCCAAAAACTTTTCCTTTGTGTTCAGGTGTTGTTTCATCGCTTAACATGGCGTCGCGGGCGCTTGTGCGGATTCCCTTGCCAAACCGGTCGAGGGTGCGCACAAAAAATATCCATACCGGAAATGTCAGGATGGCCATTAAGGGTTTGGAAATGGCGCTCAACAAGTAACCAGCCCGTACAAAGGGCACACGGCGTTTCCTGATATCCGACAAATGTCCGAAATAGCCTTTGCTCAATCCTGCTGTTGCTTCAGCCACTCCTTCGAGGATACCGATCAGCAATACTGAGAATCCAATGGATTTCAGGTAAACCGGCATAATCGGATACAGCATTTCGCTGGCCACATCGGTAAACAGGCTCACAAATGAAACCAGCAGTACAGTTCGGGTAAGGATCTTTTGCGTTTTCAATGATCAATTCTCTATTTTCAATTCTTTCATATATTCCTTCGCCACAGCGCTCAACTTGTTGTTCCAATGCTTGCTTGCTGCCCTGGCATAGCCAATGGTTTCGGCATCAGAATACTTCAGTTTACCCATAAGACTGAAAGCATTCATGCGGGTTTCGAATTCAAACTTCGGACCGGCATAACTGATGAGTTCCGGCATATAATTCATTTTCCCGTTTGTGAGGGCGATGGCCAGCCACATCATTCTGATGTTTTTCCCGCGCCATCCTTCCATATCCTGTGTCAACTCCAGATAATACCCGACACTCTTTGGAAACGATACACAAAGGGCCTGAAGAGCATATTCGACATTCAGATAGCTTGAATCATATAACATTCCTTCCACGGTACTCTGAAGAAGGTCGGGTACCGGCTTCAACTGTAATATGGCTGCCTTGCGCACATTGGCATCCTTGTCGAGCAACGCCTGTCTGAATAGTTCAACAGCTTCCGGTGAATGATCGGATGAGAGTTGCTGAAGAATCTCTGCGCGAATCAACCAAAAAGTCTCCTTGCGAAATGCAGCGATAAGAAGGTCCGATTTTTTTGCGACCGGTTCCAGGCGCAATGCAACCCAGGCATCGTACCGGTCAATCATGTTGTTTGCATTTTGTGCCTGAGAAACAATTCTATCAAAGGATTGAGAGAAAGTTACTTTTTTCAGGATTTTTCGGTTCGGATCAAACAACAAAAATCCGATTTGTTTTTTTTGAGGGTTGGGCACAGAAACCTCAGTATATTGTTTTTCGATCCAGGTTTTTAAATGATCGCTGGTGCCATCCAGGTAATGTACTTCAAATTCAACTGGCATTTTAAAAAGTCCGTTCAATTCGTTAATTTTCTGAACCTGTGACACCTTAAAAAGGGTATAATTATTCCCCAGTGAATCAAAAGTAATTGAATCTTTTACCAGGTATTCAGGTTCGCCCCCCCGGAGAATCCATTCGTCGAAGAACCAGTTCCAGGGCCTCCCGGTAGCCTCATAGGTGCAACGGATAAAATCGTTTGTTTCGGCATATCCGAAAGCATATTTGTTCAGATAGCGGTTTATCGCATCCTGAAAACCCTGATCACCCATCACATTTCTAAGCATTTCAAGCACCAATGAACCTTTTTGATAGATCCGCTGAACGCCACCCTGGCTGCCTCCGACAGGGTAGTTGTTTTTTGCAGCTGCTTCAAAAGTCATGCGCATTTCATCATTGCGAATATTCTGATAATAGTCCTCTCCATAAATACTTTTCTCAAATATCTTGGCATAATAGGTTGCAAAACTCTCGGTGAGCCAAACATCCCGGTTCACAAAATGAGCCACACAATTCCCAAACCACTGGTGCGCCAGTTCATGCACATTCACGTTCACATAGTTCCGTTGCCACCATGCCCTGGGTGTAATTTGCATGTAATCGCCGAAAACAGTGCTGGTGGTAGTTTCCATGGCTCCGTACATGTAGTCGATTACTGGCGCTTCCCTGTAAACCGGATAAGGATAGTTGAACCCAAGTTCTTTTTCCAGAAAATCGAACATCCGTTCGGTATAAATATAGGTAGTGCCAACGCGGTCGGGCATATCGGAGTAATACCAAAATTCAAGCGGTACCCCACGCTCAGTTCTGCCCGAAGTATAGTTATAATCGCCAATCACCAGGGATGTTGAGAAAAAGGGGTGATCTTTTTTCATGGCATAGTGCCATGTATTGGTACCATCCTTGTTTTCAACAATGTCAATGCGTTCACCGTTTGAAAAAACTTTATATTTCTTATCGAAGCTTACGAACATGTCAACCGTGATGCGACCAACCATATAAGGGATCCAGCCATGCGGGCGATGTGCCCATACCTGTTTTCGTTTACCAGCTGCTTCGGGTTTCCAGCCGATAAAATAGATGGGACCGGCGAGTGGGGTGGCGGTGTAGGTAATGAGGATGCGGGAATCGGGTGACGCGTGACGCGTAACTGGTGACAATTGGCACGGGATGGAGTCCGGATGAATGATAAGATTGGTACCAGTCTGATGAAACAAGACCTCTTTATTATTTAACTTTACTGAAGAAACCATAAAATCCGGTGTATGGAACACGATGGAATCGATCTGCTTCCGATTTGGTACAAAGAGAAACTCAGCGGTTCCAATAACCAGGTTTTCTTCCGGTTTGAAACTGATGTGTGCGTTGAGGTGTTTGATGGTTATAGGCAAGTCAGGAGGGATACCAGCAGGATCTGCGTAAAAAGTGACTGTTTTTTCCTGGGCTACCAGATCGCCGGGATTGAACATTCGGTAACAAAACAAAAGAAGAAGGCAGGCCTGAAAAAAATATTTACGTGTTTCTCTTACAAATAGTAACCCCATAGATGTTTATTTTTATTATGTTTGCCCAAGCATCAAATTCCTTATTGGGATGAACTGATTCAAAAGTAGTAAAAAACAATGAAGATTGACTCGCTGAGTGAAAAACTTATACTTTACTTCGTTTTGCTGGGTATTGGCGCAATAATGATCGTAAGTACGGTTGCCTTTTACAGCACCAGGGCTGCATTGATAAACCGTACTTTTGATCAGCTTACCTCTCTGCGAATTGTAAAACAGTATCAAATCAACCAGTTTTATGCCGACAGGATACGGGAAATCAGCTTTATGGCAGAAACTATAGACCCCACCTCCGACCCCTCTTCAAAAAAGGAAGGGCTATGGGCCGGGCACCGTTCGCTGGGAAAATATTTCACATCCTATTACATCTTTGGTAAAAACGGGTTATTATCTCAGGGTTGTTTTAATGACACCGCTGTTTCCAAACCTCCCGTTATTCCTGATAAATTAGTGATGCAACTGCAAAGTCAGTTAAATGAAAGGCCCGTTGTAGTTTGGGATGAATCATTTGATGCTCTCACAAAACAACCATACCAGTTGATAGCAACCCGTGTAATATACCCTGGTTTACTAAAACAATCGGACAACTCCATCCTGGTACTCGCCGTTTCAATCAATGCGATCAATGCAATCATGTTGAACAACGACCCATTGAGCGGACTTGGGCTCACTGGAGAAACCTACCTTGTGGGCTCCGATTTCCTGATGCGCTCGACCTCCAGATTCCAGCCGAATTCTATTTTAAAAACTGTCGTTAAAACAACGTCAGTAACTGATGCCATGGCCGGTCATACGGGAGTTGTGACCACAAAGGATTATCGAAACATTCCGGTCCTCTCGTCGTTCAGCCTCATCGGAGTGCAAGGTCTGAAGTGGTCGATCCTGGCAGAAATTGACGTTAAGGAAGCGATGGTTCCTATTTATGAAACTTTGATTCGGATTCTCCTGTTAAGCGCCATCATCATTGTCATCTTTTTTGGTTTTGTTTTGTTGATATCAAGGCGAATTACCAAACCTTTGATCCGGCTTAGAGATGCCACAGTTAACCTCGGAAAGGGGCAATACGACATCGACCTTCCTGTTCAAACTCATGATGAAATTGGTGCACTTACCGAATCTTTCAACATCATGGCCAGTCAGATCAAAGAAAAAACGACCGAACTCCAGCGTGAACGTTTCGGAAGGATGCGGTCGGTATTTGATGGAGAGGAGATGGAAAGGCAACGTCTTTCGCGCGAGCTGCATGATGGCATCGGGCAGTCGCTTATTGCCATCAAACTGCGTCTTGAAAATCTTTTATATCAGGATGGAAAAGACATCCGTAATTCCATCCAGGAGCTCAAGAACTATTTTGATCAGATCATCGATGAGGTACGCCGCATTTCGAACAACCTCATGCCATCTGTACTCGAGGTATTCAGCATTCCGATTGCATTCCGCAATTTGTTTTCTGAAACAGAAGAGCATAGTGGTCTGCGAATCCATTTTGAAGCGAAAGGAAATTTTGACGATCTCGACAAAAAGCTCAAGACCTATATTTACCGGCTCACCCAGGAAGCGTTGAATAACATTGTTAAACATGCAGAAGCGCACGAAGTAAGGGTAAATCTCACCAGGAAAACCGATCATCTGACCCTGGTCATTCGCGACGACGGTAAAGGTTTTTCAACCGAAATTGTAGGAAAGGAAGGTGGGAACGGAATTCATAATATGCGCGAACGGGCAAGTTTGTTACAAGGTCAGATTGAAATCCTCTCTGCTCCTTCCTCAGGCACAACAATTACTTTAAACGTACCAATTATCATCACTTATGTCAAAAATCAGGATTTTCCTCGTGGATGATCACCAACTCGTACGGGATGGGATCAAAGCTTTGCTAATCAGTGCCGAAGACCTTACAATTCTGGGAGAGGCCTCCTCTGGCAGGGAGTGTTTTGAAAAGATTGCCATGGAACCACCCGATATCCTGATCCTGGATATTTCTCTGCCCGACACCAATGGTATCGAGATCACCAAACGGATTTCGACCGAATATCCCGACACCCGGGTACTGATTCTTTCCATGTACACCAATGAGGATTTTATTTTCAATTCGGTGAAGGCTGGTGCACGCGGTTACCTGCCCAAAAACACCTCCCGTGAAGAGCTTCTCAGCGCCATCCATGCTATTTATGAAGGTGAAGAGTTTTTTTCCGATTCCATCTCACGGATCATGTTGAAAAGTTATGTACGGAAGGCCAAGGAAGATGACCTGGTTTCACAGGGTGGCCCTATCCCGCTCACCACACGCGAGATCGAGATTCTGAAACTATTTGCCGAGGGATTCATCAACAAGGAGATCAGCGACCAACTCGACATCAGCATCCGCACTGTAGAGACACATAAAAACCACATTATGAAAAAGCTCGAATTAAAGTCGACTGTTGAACTGATTAAATATGCTATCAGGAATAAGATTGTGGAAATCTAGCCAAAAATTACGAGTGACGATTGACGATTGACGATTTCAGGGCTAATATTACTTCACGTTGAAAATACGTGTTTCGGATGTTACTGGTAAGAAAATCACGTAAGGTGTTCACCGTTTTTCAGCTGATTAAAATTCAGTAGTTTACAGGATTGCAGGAGATGATGGTTCACCCTAACATTGCATGTGAAAAAATTAACAAAACACATTGCCATGAGGAGAACCTATACCCTGAATAAATCACTGGCTCTTTGCTGTCTGCTACTATCACTTTTCACCGGCGTCCATGCCCAGTTGCAGGATGAAAACAAAATGGAAGAAAAATCAGGCAGCGTTGCAACTTTCAGTGCAGGCGCCGACCTGGTTAGCCGTTATATCTGGCGAGGTGCAGATTATGGAAATTCACCCAATATTCAGCCAGCCGTTGCATTCACTGTCGCAGGGTTCAAGGCGGGTTTTTGGGGCGCATACGGTCTCGGCCAGTATTCCAAACAAATCAATGACTCCACAGTTGCCAACATGGGGCATTATGCCGAGTTCGACATGTACCTCTCCTACACCTGGAAAGGATTTACCATCATGGCATATGACTATTTCTTTCCGAATTCCCTAAACCCTAATTCGGGTAATAAATACTTTAATTTCAAGAAAAATACAACAGGTCATACGGTCGAAGTTTGCCTTTCCTGGGCCGGACCGGAAAAATTCCCGCTGCAACTTTATGCCGGCACCCTTGTTTATGGTGCAGATAAAGGAAAAGATTCAACAGGTGTTTACGGTGCGGGCGCCGATAACAACTACTCCACATATTTTGAGGCAGCTTACCAGTTCAATGTCAAAGGGTTTGGTGTGAAACCGTTTGTTGGCGGCATACCATTTGGCTCGTCATGGTATGGCCCCTCCGGCGGCATTATCAATGCCGGATTGACCATCTCGAAATCCATTGCCATATCTAAAGAATATTCGTTGCCTGTTTTCGGTTCGGTCATCACCAATCCACAGGCCGAAAGTGTTTTTATTGTATTTGGAATATCATTGTAAGTCAAGAAATCGTAATTATAAATTTTTAATTTTTAATTGATCTTTTATGGGAACAATCGATGTAGGTTCTACCGGGTTCATGCTGTTATCGGCAAGTCTGGTGATGTTAATGACGCCGGCGCTGGCGTTTTTCTATGGTGGTTTGGCCACAAAACGGAATATCCTCGGGATCATGATCCAGAGTTTCGCCTCGCTCGGCTGGACCACCGTGTTATGGGTTACTTTTGGTTATTCCCTTTGCTTCAGTGGTGGAGAAGGTGGAATTTTCGGAAACCTCGACAAAGTGTTTCTTAATGGAGTAAGCATTGATTCTATTTATGCCGGAAACGGTAAGATTCCTGAAATTGTTTTCATTGTTTACCAGATGATGTTCGCCATCATCACCCCTGCCCTGATCACCGGTGCATTTGTAAACCGTGTTACCTTTCGCTCATACATGATCTTCCTTACCGTGTGGCAGATTATGGTTTACTACCCGTTTGTGCATATGATCTGGGGAAACGGATTACTGGCTCAGTGGGGCGTTCTTGACTTTGCCGGAGGAATTGTGGTACATGCCACGGCAGGTTTTGCCGCGTTGGCTTCCGTGTTTTATGTAGGGTCGAGATCAGATAAAAATTCGACGCCAAACAGTATTCCTCTGGTTGCAATCGGAAGCGGGCTGCTCTGGTTCGGATGGTACGGTTTTAACGCCGGCAGCGAGTTGCAGGTGGACAAGATCACAGCTCTCGCATTCATCAATACTGATGTTGCTGCATCGTTTGCCACCGCAGCATGGGTGGCCATTGAATGGATCCGGGAAGGTCGGCCGAAACTCCTTGGCTTACTGACAGGTTCCATTGCAGGATTGGCAACCATTACGCCCTGTGCAGGATTTGTTCCCATGTGGTCGGCTCCCATCATCGGAGTTGCTGCCGGGGTGACCTGTTACCTTGCCGTTCAACTTAAAAACAAACTGAGATGGGATGACGCGCTCGATGTTTGGGGTGTTCACGGAATTGGTGGTGTTCTTGGCACCATCCTGCTGGGTGTTTTTGCCACTAAAATGATTAACCCGGCCGTTATAACTGAGGGATTGTGGTTTGGCCAAAGTTCATTTTTCTTTAAACAACTGATTACGGTGATTGCCGCTTCAGCATACGCATTTATTTTCACCTACATCATGCTTGCACTGATTAACCTTATCACCCCGGTCAGAGTTTCTCAGGAACATGAAAAAACAGGTTTGGATGTTGCCTTGCA
>JBAXFM010000102.1:0-16050 GCA_037139855.1 Bacteroidota bacterium | reverse complement strand
TTCTTGACATTCAGGTAAAATCATTTCAGGATTTTTTCCAACTGGAGACGAATCCTGAAAACAGGGTCAATGAAGGGTTGTACAAGGTTTTTGCTGAAAATTTTCCAATTTCAGATGCACGAAACAACTTCGTGTTGGAGTTCTTGGATTATTTCATCGACCCCCCACGTTACTCCATTGAAGAATGTATCGAACGCGGTCTTACTTACAGCGTTCCTTTAAAAGCAAAACTCAAACTTTATTGCACCGATCCCGAGCATGAAGATTTTGAGACCATCATTCAGGATGTATATCTTGGAATGATTCCTTATATGACTCCCCGTGGCACGTTCGTTGTCAATGGAGCGGAAAGGGTTGTTGTATCGCAGTTGCATCGTTCACCCGGGGTTTTCTTCAGTACCAGTTTTCATGCGAATGGCTCGCAGTTGTATTCTGCCAGGATTATCCCGTTTAAAGGATCCTGGATTGAATTTACCACTGATATTAACAACGTGATGTATGCCTACATCGACCGGAAGAAAAAACTGCCGGTTACTACGTTGTTGAGGGCAATCGGCTTTGAAACCGATAAAGACATTCTTGAAATTTTCGGTCTGGCACAGGAAATCAAGGTGAGCCGCACAGCCCTGAAACGGGTTGTGGGTTCAAAACTTGCTGCACGTGTCGTGCGTTCATGGATTGAAGATTTTGTAGATGAAGATACCGGAGAAGTTGTTTCCATCGAACGTACAGAAGTGATTATCGAACGGGAAACCATTCTCGAAAACGATCACATCGACCAGATTCTTGATGCTGGAATTAAAGCAATTCTTGTTCACCGGGAAGAAGCGCTCGCAACCGACTATTCAATTATCTTCAATACCCTCCAGAAGGACCCTGCAAATTCCGAAAAAGAGGCTGTTGAATTCATTTACCGTCAGTTACGGAATGCTGAACCACCCGATGAAGAAACCGCCCGCGGAATCATCGAGAAGCTGTTCTTTTCCGATAAACGTTATGACCTTGGCGATGTAGGCCGTTACCGGATCAACAGGAAGCTTAACCTTACTACTCCTGTTGAAACGAAGGTTCTAACCAAAGAAGATATTATTTCTATTATAAAGTACCTGATCGAACTCGTCAATGCGAAAGCGGAAGTTGACGACATCGACCACTTGAGTAATCGTCGTGTCAGGACTGTTGGAGAGCAACTATACAATCAATTTGGTGTTGGTCTTTCCAGAATGGCCCGTACCATCCGTGAACGAATGAATGTTCGTGACAATGAGGTGTTTACACCGATGGACCTGATCAATGCCAAGACATTATCCTCGGTGATCAATACTTTTTTTGGTACCAATCAGCTTTCACAGTTCATGGACCAGACGAACCCCTTGTCGGAGCTTACGCACAAACGTCGTATCTCTGCCCTCGGGCCAGGTGGTCTTTCACGTGAACGTGCCGGTTTTGAAGTTCGTGACGTTCACTATACCCATTATGGACGGCTGTGTACCATTGAAACACCTGAAGGCCCGAATATCGGTTTGATTTCGTCCCTTTGCGTGTATGCCAAGATTGATAAGTTAGGTTTTATCGAAACACCTTATCATAAAGTTGTTGACGGACGGGTTACCCTGGAAGAACAGCCTACCTATCTTACCGCAGAAGAAGAAGAGCATAAGATCATCGGCCAGGCAACAACTCCGATGGATGATAAGGGAAATTTCAGTGAGGAAAAGGTTAAAGTTCGTTATCTTGCTGATTATCCTATTATTGAAAAAACAAAGGTTGACCTTGTTGACATTGCACCCAACCAGATTGCATCCATTGCAGCATCGTTGATTCCTTTCCTGGAACATGATGATGCAAACCGTGCGCTCATGGGATCAAACATGATGCGTCAGGCTGTACCGTTATTAAACCCGGAAGCAGCGCTTGTAGGGACTGGTATTGAAGATGATGTTGCTCACGATTCCCGTGTACTTATCAATGCTGAAGGTGACGGTATTGTCGAATATGTGGATGCCAATGAAATCGTAATCAAATACAACCGTGATGAAAAAGAACGGCTGGTTAGTTTTGATGAAGATTCTAAACGATATACGCTTACCAAGTTTGCCCGTACCAATCAAAATACTTGTGTAAATCTTCGTCCGATTGTCAGAAAAGGGGACAAGGTTGCCAAAGGTCAGGTACTTTGTGAAGGTTATGCAACCAAAGATGGTTCGCTTGCACTTGGACGTAACCTCATGGTGGCATTTATGCCCTGGAAGGGTTACAACTTTGAAGATGCTATCGTTATATCCGAAAAAGTGTTGAAGGAAGATATTTTCACTTCCATCCACATTGAAGAATTTACGCTGGAAGTTCGCGATACCAAACGAGGGGTGGAGGAATTGACCAATGATATTCCGAATGTCAGCGCTGAAGCTACCAAAGACCTGGATGAGAATGGATTGATCAGGATTGGCGCAGAAGTGAGTGAAGGGGATATTCTGATTGGTAAGATCACCCCAAAAGGTGAAAGTGATCCAACCCCGGAAGAAAAATTGTTGCGTGCCATTTTTGGTGACAAAGCCGGTGATGTAAAAGATGCTTCACTCAAGGCGCCTCCTTCGATGAAGGGTGTCGTGATTGATAAAAAACTCTTTTCCAGGATTGTGAAAGACCGCAAGGCCAAAGCCCGTGAAAAGGATGATATCAAGAAACTGGATGATGAATACCACAAGGAAGTTGACAAACTCAGGGTTAAACTGGTTGAAAAACTCAATATACTTGTAGCCAGCAAGGTATCTCAGGGAGTTTACAACAACTTCAAACAGGAGATTATTGCCAAAGGTGCAAAATTCCAGACTAAAAGTTTGATGGACATCGACTACCTGAATGTCAACCCGAACAAATGGACGACAGATAAGGAAAAGAATGACATGATCAAATTGCTTATCAACAATTTCATCATCAAGTTCAAAGAGATTTTGGGTGTTCATAACCGCAAAAAGTTTGTTGCAGTTGTCGGCGATGATTTGCCAGCCGGAATTGTACAGATGGCAAAAGTATATATTGCCAAGAAGCGCAAATTGAAAGTTGGCGATAAAATGGCAGGCCGCCATGGAAACAAGGGGATTGTTGCCCGGATCCAGCGTGAAGAGGATATGCCATTTTTAATCGATGGCACCCCGGTGGATGTTGTGCTCAACCCACTTGGCGTTCCTTCCCGTATGAACCTTGGCCAGATCTATGAAACCATTCTTGGCTGGGCAGGTAAAAAGCTCGGCTTACGTTTCAATACGCCTATTTTTGATGGGGCAACCATCGACCAGATCAATGAATACCTCGACAAGGCCGGTTTACCCCGAAACGGGAAAGTCTACCTCCACGATGGTTTATCAGGAGAGCGGTTCGACCAGCCTACTACTGTTGGCTTCATTTATATGTTGAAGCTGCATCACATGGTTGATGATAAAATGCATGCCCGTTCAATCGGACCTTATTCCCTCATCACCCAGCAACCGCTTGGTGGAAAGGCACAGTTCGGAGGTCAGCGTTTTGGAGAAATGGAAGTTTGGGCGCTTGAAGCATTCGGCGCTGCCAATATTCTGCTTGAAATTCAGACTGTTAAGTCTGATGATGTGATCGGTCGTGCCAAAGCCTACGAAACCATTGTCAAAGGAGAATCCATGCCAACCCCTGGTATTCCTGAATCATTCAATGTATTGGTTCATGAATTGCGAGGTTTGGGATTGAGTCTCACCTTTGATTAATGACCATGGCGATGCGTCGCCGACAAATTGTATGTGAATTTTCTGTTTTTGGTTTTCAATCGAAATATAAAATAATATGGCTTACAGAAAAGAGGGTCAGGTAAACAGCAGCTTTTCCAAGATTACTATTAGCCTTGCTTCGCCCGAAAAGATCCTCGAGATGTCAAGTGGTGAGGTATTAAAACCTGAGACCATCAACTACAGGACTTACAAACCTGAACGCGATGGGCTGTTCTGCGAACGCATCTTTGGTCCGGTCAAAGACTGGGAATGCCATTGCGGTAAATACAAGCGTATTCGTTACAAGGGTATTGTTTGCGATCGCTGCGGGGTGGAGGTTACGGAGAAAAAAGTAAGGCGTGAGCGCATGGGACACATTCAGCTTGTTGTTCCTGTGGCCCATATCTGGTTTTTTCGTTCGTTACCAAATAAAATTGGTTCTTTGCTTGGTTTGCCAACCAAAAAATTGGAGGCAATTATCTATTACGAGAAATATGTGGTTATCAATCCTGGCGTAAAGCTGGCAGATGGGATCAATTACCTCGATTTTTTGTCGGAAGAAGAGTATTTCGACATCATGGATAAACTTCCCCAGGAAAATCAATACCTTGACGATTCAGATCCGAATAAATTTGTTGCACGGATGGGCGCTGAAGCGTTGTGCGAATTGCTGGCCCGTCTCGATCTTGACAAGGAATCGTACGACCTGCGTGTTAAAGCCAACACAGAGACTTCGCAACAGCGTAAGGCAGAAGCCTTGAAACGTTTACAGGTTTTTGAGTCATTCCGTGACGGACAAAAACGCCTTGAAAATCGTCCTGAGTGGATGATCGTTAAAGTCGTTCCGGTTATACCACCTGAATTAAGACCACTTGTGCCATTGGATGGCGGACGTTTTGCCACTTCCGACCTGAATGATTTATACCGTCGTGTGATCATCCGCAACAATCGCTTGAAAAGACTGATTGAAATCAAAGCCCCGGATGTAATTCTTCGCAATGAGAAAAGAATGCTTCAGGAAGCTGTTGATTCATTGTTTGATAACTCCCGTAAGGCGAGCGCTGTAAAGACTGAGTCGAATCGTGCACTGAAATCCCTGTCGGATAGTTTGAAAGGGAAACAAGGACGGTTCCGTCAGAATTTACTTGGTAAACGTGTTGACTACTCCGGTCGTTCGGTCATTGTGGTCGGCCCGGAATTGAAACTGAATGAATGTGGATTGCCGAAGGAAATGGCGTCGGAGTTATATAAACCATTCATTATTCGTAAAATGCTTGAACGCGGTATTGTTAAAACCGTGAAATCAGCAAAGAAAATCGTCGACCGCAAGGACCCTGTTGTTTGGGATATTCTCGAAAGCATCCTGAAAGGTCATCCGGTTATGCTTAACCGTGCTCCAACGCTTCACCGTCTTGGTATTCAGGCATTTCAGCCGAAACTGATCGAAGGCAAGGCCATTCAGTTGCATCCGCTCGTATGTACGGCTTTCAACGCCGACTTCGATGGTGACCAGATGGCCGTACACGTTCCACTGGGAAATGCCGCCATTCTTGAAGCACAATTATTGATGCTTGCCTCCCACAACATTCTTAACCCTGCCAACGGCGCTCCTGTGACTGTACCTTCCCAGGACATGGTTCTTGGATTATATTACATGACAAAAGCGCGTAAAAGCGACAGCGTTTTGAAGATGAAGGGTGAGGGAATGATCTTTTATTCCCCCGAGGAAGTAATCATTGCTTACAACGAAAAAGTTGTTGACCTCCATGCGATCATCAAAGTTCGCAATACTTTTTACGAAGGCGATGAAAAAGTAACTAAAATCATCGACACTACGGTTGGCCGTATCTTATTCAACCAGGTAGTTCCTGAAGAATATGGGTATATAAATCAAATTCTGACTAAGAAATCATTGCGTGATATCATTGGCCAGATTCTGAAGAAGACCGGTACAGCTAAAACAGCAAAATTCCTTGACGATATCAAGGACCTTGGATTTAAAATGGCATTCCAGGGCGGACTGTCATTTAATCTCGACGACGTAATTGTTCCGGCAATCAAGGAATCGCTTGTTGCTGATGCACGTGCCGAAGTGGAAGAAGTTGTGAACAACTACAACATGGGTTTCATTACGAACAATGAGCGTTACAATCAGATTATTGATATCTGGACACATGCAAACTCGCAGCTCACTGTTTCACTGATGAACCAGTTGATCAATGACAAGCAGGGATTTAACTCTGTGTACATGATGCTTGATTCAGGCGCCCGTGGTTCCAAAGAGCAGATTCGTCAGCTTTCCGGTATGCGCGGACTGATGGCGAAACCTCAGAAATCAGGAGCAGGAGGCGGTGAAATTATTGAAAACCCGATTCTGTCAAACTTCAAGGAAGGTTTATCCGTTCTCGAGTACTTTATCTCAACCCACGGCGCCCGTAAGGGTTTGGCCGATACTGCCTTGAAGACTGCCGATGCCGGGTACCTTACCCGCAGGCTGGTTGACGTATCGCAGGATGTTATTATTTCGGAAGAAGATTGCGGTACCTTGCGCGGTTTAACCATTACTGCTTTGAAGAAAGCGGAAGAAGTGGTGGAGTCGCTGTATGACCGGATCCTTGGCCGTGTTTCCCTGCATGATATTCATCACCCTCAAACAGGCGACCTGATTATTACTGCTGGGAGTGAAATCACTGAAGAGCTTGCATTCATCATCGATAATTCACCCCTCGAAGGCGTTGAAATCCGTTCGGTATTGACCTGCGAATCAAAAAAAGGTGTTTGTGCCAAATGTTACGGTCGTAATCTTGCAACCGGCAGCATGGTTCAACGCGGAGAAGCGGTAGGTGTTATTGCTGCCCAAAGTATCGGCGAGCCTGGTACACAGCTTACGCTTCGTACTTTCCACGTTGGTGGTGTGGCTGGTGTGAACATCGCCAGCGCTTCACGCATTGACGCCAAATATGAAGGGGTACTCGAAATTGACGAGCTGAGGGCAGTTGATTTTACCAGTGAAGCTGGTGATAAATACGAAATTGTCATCGGACGTTCTGCCGAAATGAGGATCGTTGACCAGAATACCAGGATCGCACTCACTTCTGCCCATATTCCATATGGAGCAAAATTGTATTTCCGTGATGGGGATGCTGTAAAAAAAGGCCAGTTGATCAGCGACTGGGATCCATACAATGCGGTTATTCTGTCGGAAGTACCCGGAAAGGTTAATTTTGAAAGCATTATTGAAAATGTAACCTTCCGCGTTGAGTCGGACGAACAAACCGGCTACCATGAAAAGGTGGTTATTGAATCACGGCAGAAAGCCAAGAACCCGGCAATCAATATTTTGTCGGCGTCAGGCGAAATCATTAAAATATACGATATTCCTGTTGGCGCCCACATCAACACAGAAGATGGGGTTAAGATTAAAGCCGGCGAAGTTCTGGTGAAGATTCCACGCGCCATTGGAAAAGCGGGTGATATCACCGGAGGTTTACCACGTGTTACTGAATTGTTTGAAGCACGTAACCCTTCCGACCCCGCTGTTGTTTCTGAAATTGACGGTGTGGTGTCTTTTGCCAAGAAACTTAAAAGAGGAAACCGTGAAGTGATCATCACTTCAAAAACAGGAGAGGAGAAACGGTATCTCGTTTCCACCTCCAAACAGATTCTTGCCCAGGAAAATGACTATGTGCGGGCTGGTACTGCACTTTCCGATGGCGCGCTGACTCCAAGTGACATCCTTGCCATTAAAGGACCGATGAAGGTTCAGGAATACATTGTAAATGAAATTCAGGAAGTTTACCGGTTGCAGGGTGTGAAGATCAATGACAAACATTTCGAAACCATTGTTCGTCAGATGATGCGTAAAGTCGAGGTGGAAGACCCGGGTGATTCCCGTTTCCTTGAAGGTGAGTTGATCAATAAAATTGACTTCCAGGAAGAGAATGAGTGGATCTATGGTAAAAAGGTGGTTGAAGACCCGGGTGATTCCCCAACGTTGAAGGCCGGACAGATTATCAGTGCACGCAAACTCAGGGATGAAATTTCCATGTTGAAACGGAAGGATAAAAAGCTGGTTGATGCACGCGATGCAAAACCTGCCACAGCTTTCCAGATTCTCCAGGGGATTACACGTGCCTCATTGCAAACAAAGAGCTGGATTTCGGCAGCGTCCTTCCAGGAAACGACAAAGGTGCTTACACAGGCTGCGATCAATGCACGTCAGGATGACCTGATGGGGTTGAAAGAAAATGTCATTGTCGGACATTTAATCCCGGCAGGTACCGGCTTACGCGAATATGAAAACTTAATCGTTGGCAGCAAGGAAGAATACGAAATTCTGCTGGCTTCAAAAGAAGAATAGTAACAAAAAAGGTTATGCAAGACAAAAAGAATCCATTGAACAACCAGATCAACATAGAGATTTCCGATGAAGTTGGCGAAGGCATTTATTCAAATCTTGCCATCATTACCCATTCACCGGCCGAGTTTATTGTTGATTTTGTGAAGATGATGCCCGGAGTTCCAAAGGCGAAGGTGAAATCACGGATTATTCTTACACCACAACATGCTAAGCGTTTGTATAAAGCCTTGAAGGAAAATGTGGCGAAGTACGAGGCCATACACGGCGAAATCAGGGATTCGGAAGGGGAAATACCTTATAATTTTCCGATGCCGACTGCCCAGGCGTGAAAGGAGGGACGAATGACAAGTGACAAATGACCAGTGACAAAAAGGGTCATTGAGCCACGGGAGATAAAATTTGTTAATGTTTGTTGTGAATGCAGGAGAGAAATTTCCTGCATTTTTTTATTCCTGAAATTTCCTGAGGTTTTCTTCATATTCCTTGAGAGCAACTTTTTCTTTTTTAGCCAGTTCAAGCGCTGATGTTTCATATTTCACCGCTTCTGCTTTCTTACCCAATTTAAACATCAGGTTGGCATACGTATCATTGTTTTCTGCGGTACTTTTCAGGTTGATTGATTTTTTCGCCCATTCCGCTGCTTTCTCAAGATTTTTTTGTTCTGTGGTGATCTGGAAAAAATTCCACGCCATTCGGTTGAGCATTATATAATCTTTACCATAATAGGTGTCAAGCCCGGAAATGGCAAGACTGATAAATCTGTCCATATCCGACTTCATCTGATAAAGGTTCAGGTCGCCGGAGAAGATTACTTTGTCGGCTTCGGCAAATCCTGTATCCCTGATCTTCTTTTTAAGCTGGTTGTAACTTTCTTCAGTGAATGATCTGCTTCTGCTGAGATTGGTCAGCGCCTGGAGAAAGACGTTGGAAATTTTCGCAGAAACAGAGTCTTTGGTGTACAGCTTCTCATATTCTTTCTGATGTTTCAGTAGATACCCGAACTCCTGCGAATCCATGTCGGTGACATATAAATAAATCATTTCCCAGTTGGCCCGGGTAATCAATTCCGATTCTTTCTGAGATGCAAAATATTGTTTGAGGGGGTCAGTGATAGGCATGTAGGCGCCTTGCAACCTGTCCAGGTATTTCATCATGAATTTCGGATCGCGGTCCCCGTCCTGGAATTTTTTCATGTACGCATTGAACCCTTCGCCGGGAGTAAGTGCGATATTGCCCATATCAAGGTAATCCTGTACTTTTTGCGGTGCGCCAACACGTTTATGTACCATTTCACCGGCGGGATTGATGAAAAGCAACGTTGGATAAGCACGCACCTGATATTGCTGCGCCAATTGCACTCCTTCACCTTTTTCCATGTCGAAATGAGCGCAGATAAATGTCTTATTGTAATATGCGGCGATCGTGTCATTTGTGAACATGTTGGCAGCCATCCATTTGCATGGCCCGCACCAGCTCGTATACGCATCCAGAAAAATCATTTTATTTTCAGTTTTAGCCTGGGAAAGAAGCGCTGTCCATGGCTTTTCAAGGAAAATGATCGATTTGTTCTGGGTGAACCCGCTGAGGCAAATGAATACAAGAATGACCGATAATACGGTGAATTTATTTTTCATGATTGCAGATTTACTTGTATAACGATTTAAAAGATAAAGATTGTGCGAAGTTAATACCATATATTTGTATTTTTAGCAAAATTTTCAAGGGTGCAGACAGACCAAATTCAGAAAATTGTGATCATCGGCGCAGGGAGATTGGCTACTCATCTGGGTTTGGCCTTTTTTCAGCACGGTTTGGAAATTGTTCAGGTTTACAACCGGACTCCGGAAAAGGGGAAAAAGCTTGCAGGCAGGGTAGGCGCCTTGTACACAGATGACCTTCGGGAGTTAATCCTCACAGCCGATCTCTATATCCTGGCTGTTTCTGATTCCATTCTTGAATACCTGTCAACAGTGCTGCGTTTAAATACAAAACTGGTGGTTCATACTTCAGGAACCATGGACATTGATGTGCTAACACCCATCTCTGACAACACCGGGGTTTTTTATCCTTTGCAAACATTTTCGCAAACCGGGAGGATTCTTTTTCGCAATATTCCGTTATGCATCGAAGCAAATTCAAAAGGCTCAGAGCTAAAATTGATGGGTCTCGCAGAAAAACTTTCACAACGTGTTTACCCGTTGGCCAGTGATAAACGTAAGGTATTGCATTTAGGCGCTGTTTTCGCCAACAATTTCACCAATTTTATCCTGGCTGCCGCTGAGGAGTTTTTGCTTTCCCATGAAATTCCTTTTGACCTGCTCCAACCACTCATCCTTCAAACGACCAGGAATGTAAAGCATGGAAATCTTATCCAGTATCAAACCGGACCTGCTGTGAGAGGCGACATCAAGGTACTTGAAAAACACCGGGAATTGCTTTTGGATGACCCCGATTATCTTGAAATTTACAATCTCATCACCAAAAATATTATTAAACATAAAACAAGGCATGGCTAATTATAAAGAAAATTTGCAGCACATCAATACTTTTATTTTTGACTATGATGGCGTTTTAACCGATGGAAGCGTGATTACGACCAGCGATGGGGAGGTTTATCGCACCACCAGTGTCAAAGATGGATATGCATTGCAGCTTGCCTGGAAAAAAGGGTACCGGGTTGCAGTCATTTCAGGCGCCCGTTCAGAATCGATGGTTCACCGCATGAAAGCCTTACAGATCACAGATGTGTTTATGGGGGTGGAGAAAAAACAGGTTACCTTCAGAAACTATCTGAAGGAACACAACCTGAAACCTGAACAAGTGCTGTATATGGGCGACGACATTCCTGATTACGAAGTGATGCTGGAAGCCGGGATTTCTGCATGCCCGGCTGATGCTGCCGAGGAAATTAAATCTGTTGCCAAATATATTTCGCATTTCAATGGAGGCAAGGGCTGTGTGCGCGATGTCATTGAACAGGTGTTGAAAGTACAGGGGAAGTGGATGAATGATGATGCGTATCACTGGTAAAACGAAAAGTCAAAAGTCAAATGTTAAAAGTCAAATGTCAAAGTGAATGCTAATCAAAGATTTACCGTTGTTAATGTTTTTTAAGGCGTTGACGCAGCTAGTCCGGTTGCCGAATGTGCTGATCATTGTGCTCACACAATTGCTGCTGCGTTATTGTGTCATCCTGTCTTTTCTTTATACCGGTGCACCCGCCTCGGTCTCCCCTTTGCCGGTTTTTCTGATCCTTATATTGGTCACTGTTTTAATCGCCGTTGGCGGATATGTGATCAATGATTATTTTGATGTGAAAATCGACAGTATAAACCGTCCCGGAAAGTTAGTGGTGAATAGACTAATCAGCGGACACACTGCCATTAAACTCCATATGATTCTGAATGGCATCGCAATTCTATTGGGATTTTACCTTGCCTGGCGTATTAAAGTCATCAGTTTTGGATTTATCTTTCCATTTATTTCAGGGTTGCTGTGGATCTATTCGGCAAAGTATAAAAGAATCCTTTTCTGGGGGAATTTTATTGTTTCAGGGCTTTCGGCTTTTGTAATCCTGATCGTTTGGCTCTTCGAATTTTTCTGGTTGCGCATGAATGCGGTTCAGTTTGTTGACGTAATAAGCGATATGAGCTGGGTTACCACCATTTTCATCGGGTATGCCACCTTTGCATTCCTGATTACGATGGTGCGCGAGATTATTAAAGACATGGAAGATGCCGAAGGAGATGCCATCGTTGGCTGTAGAACTTTGCCGCTTGTTTTGGGTGTAAAGTACACCCGGATTATCATTGGGAGTATAATACTTGCCACCATTTTTTTACTTGGTTACACCCAGGTAATCCTCGACAGGCTAAGTCTGAATATGCTTTTCTGGTATTTTATGTTTACCGTACAATCCGGGGCTGTTTACCTTTTAGTCAAACTTTTTCTTGCCCGGGAGAAAGAGGATTACCATTATCTCAGCAGCCTGTGTAAATTGATTATGGTGGCCGGGATTCTTTCTATGGAACTAATATTAATCAGTAACTGACCTGCTATGATTACCAAAAGATTAAACGGACGGCACATCATCCTGGCGTCGCAATCACCCCGCCGCCAGTATCTGTTGAAGGAACTGGGTCTTGACTTTGAGATCAGGGAAACCATGGTTAAAGAAGTTTATCCGGCAGACTTGCCTCCTGCCGAAATAGCCGTTTACCTCGCTGTACTTAAGGCCGGAAGTTTTGACGATTCCCGGCTGGATGAAAATGCGATTATCATTACCGCCGATACCATTGTTTCCATTGGCGGGGAGATACTGGGTAAACCTTCAAGTTATAGCGAAGCGGTGGTCATGCTGCAGAAACTATCTGGCCGCAAACATGATGTAATTACGGCAGTTTGCCTTAAATCATCGAAAAAGAAGCATGTGTTTCATGTACTTTCTTCGGTGTATTTTAAAGAACTCAGCCTCGAAGAAATTGAATATTACATCGATAATTTTCAGCCATTTGATAAAGCCGGGGGCTATGGCATTCAGGAATGGATCGGATACATTGGCATTAACAAAATCGAAGGTTCTTTTTTCAACGTCATGGGCCTGCCTGTAAAAGAACTATATGAAGAACTGCTGAAATTCTGATGCGCAAACCGTAATTTTTAATTTTTAATTTTTAATTTCTTTTCAAGGCAACCACATTCACTTGAATCCCTGATTGCTTCCAGCGAAACATCATCAATAAAATAAAAAGTTGATTTAAACAATGAATCGGTCGCAGAACGGGTGTGAATGTTCCAGAATTCATCTTTTGGTGAAAAACTCCCGATGGTGAGCAGCCGTTCATTTCCCTTTGATTTGTATATCCCGCTGATGCACATCCATTGATCCTCGTCGAGGAGATATTTGCCGTTTTCAAGAACAGTGTAAGGAAGTTTGAATTTATGCGCATCAGCTGATTTGACTTCATTGACCGACAGCACTGCTCCAAGCTCTTTGAAGGCATAATCAGCCTTTCCCAGGCTTACATAAGCTTTAATGCAGTAAAGCTGGCCGGCAACAAGACCGGAATCAAGCCTCGTCTGCATGTATTCATAGTATTCATTCCTGCTTAGATGATAGAATTGCAATCCTGCATAGGCTTTGCCGCCATGAGCCACTTGTCCGCCTTTCTTGTTGAACTCGGTACCATAATCCATCCCGGTTGAGCAATCATTGAAATAGTCGGGTGTTGCAATGGTCGGACTTGCCCAGTAGTCAGCCAGGGTGATTTGTCCGGGCCGGTCGGGGCAACCATTTTTTTGCTCGAATCCCGGATTTGGAATCAGGTTCTGGGCAAACATCATGGCAGGGATTAAGAATAGGAATAAAGCAATGCTGCGGATCATGGTTCAAGGTTGAATAATTACCCCTCAAAGCTACTGGATTTATTCTTAATTTTGAAAAACTTTTTTGAATCGTGAAAATCGCTGATAATGAATGATAAACCACTGATACTTATCACCAATGATGATGGGGTCAACGCTCCCGGAATCCGTGCGTTGATCAACTACCTCCGCACAATGGGCAGGGTCGTAGTGGTTGCGCCCGATCGCCCCCAGTCAGGGACCGCCCATGCTGTTACCATTGCTCATCCCTTAAGACTGGAACTTATTTCACAGGAAACAGACTACGAAGAGTATTCCTGCAATGGAACACCTGCCGATTGTGTTAAACTGGCTTTTAAAATCGTGATGAAGCGCAGACCGGATTTTCTGTTTTCAGGGATTAACCATGGAACCAATGCCTCCATCAACATCATATATTCAGGCACCATGGCTGCCGTGCTGGAAGGGGTGCTGGCAGGGGTTCCTTCGGTGGGGTTTTCGCTGGATAATTATAGTCTGAATGCCGATTTCGGTCCTTCCGAGCAGTTTGTGAAATTAATTGCCTCCAAGGTGATCGCTGAAGGACTTCCTATGGGTGTGGGCCTGAATGTTAACATCCCGGATGTGTCTGTAGAGAAGATTTTGGGTATAAAACTTTGTCGGCAGGCCGCAGGAACCTGGGAGGAAGATTTTGATGAACGGGAAGATCCGAACGGGAGAAAATATTACTGGATGAAGGGGGTATATGCGCAAATCGGAAATGGTGAAGATACGGATCAGTGGGCTGTTGAACATTATTATGTTGCGGTGGTACCTGTACAGGTCGACCTTACCGCAAATAAGGCCATGGAAGCGCTAAAAAGCAGGTTTTAATGAAATATTATGTGATTGCAGGCGAGGCCTCGGGCGATTTGCATGCCTCCAACCTGATGAGGGAATTGAAATTACGGGATATGGAAGCCACCTTCCGTGGATGGGGAGGGGATTTGATGGATCAACAGGGAGCCGAACTGGTAAAACATTACCGTGACCTTGCTTTCATGGGATTTGCTGAAGTCGTATCTCATCTTCCTACCATCCTGAAAAACTTCAGATTCTGTGAAAACGATTTACTGGTCAACCGTCCTGATGTTTTAATCCTGGTCGATTATCCAGGGTTTAACCTTCGCATGGCAAAATTTGCCAAAACGCATGGAATCCTGGTGTTTTATTACATTTCCCCGCAACTTTGGGCATGGAATGCTTCCAGGGTGAAAAAGATAAAGAAGTGGATTGATAAAATGTTTGTCATCCTGCCGTTTGAAAAATCATTCTATGCCAGTTATAATTATGAGGTTGATTTTCAGGGGCACCCATTGCTGGATGTGATCAATGAGGACATGAAGGTACCTGTCCTGGCGGAATTTCTTCATCAGAATGGATTGACCAGTCTTCCGGTTATTGCCTTGCTGCCCGGGAGCCGGAAGATGGAAATTGAGAAGATGCTGAAGATCATGATATCAGTGCGTTCATCCTTTCCCGGTTTCCAGTTTGTGATTGCAGGCGCCCCGTCCATTCAGCCTGATTTTTATACTAACATTCTGAAAGATACGGATATACGGGTTGTAACAAACCAAACCTACCAATTGCTGAGTCATGCTGCTGCCGCGCTGGTAACTTCAGGAACTGCAACCCTCGAAGCAGGATTAATCGGTGTTCCTGAAGTGGTTTGTTACCGGGGAAATATGCTGTCGTACCTGATCGCCCGTCGCCTCGTCAATGTCAAGTATATTTCGCTGGTAAACCTGATCTGCGATAAAATGGTCGTACCGGAGTTGATCCAGCAGGATTTAAATCAAAAGAATCTGGTGACAACACTGGATTCTATTTTAAATCACGGTCCGGCCCGTGATGCGGTACTCAATGGATACCAGGAGTTGAAACAACTATTGGGCGGACGCGGCGCTTCAGCCCGGATAGCCAGCCTGATGATACAATATTTAAAGCAACAGTGAGTTATTTTCCCATCAATTCAATTGTTATGAAACACATGAAATTTATCTTTTTTTTACTAGGGTGCAGTCTTTTTTTAATGACCGGTCATGCGCAGACAAGCCTTCAAAAAAAACCTGCTGCACAGCAAAAAGTTGTTCGCATAAACCCGGTAAAAGTTGACACAACCGACCCGAATAAAAAAGCCCTGAATAAATTTTCAAAGGAGCAGATGTTCAACGTAAATGCTGCTCCCAAGCAATTGAAACCTGATGAGATCAAGGCGCTGAATTTTTTTAACGACGGATCAAAAAAGGGGAAAGCCGGCGACTTTGAAGGAGCCATCCAGGATTTCACCAGATCACTGGATCTTAATAAGGGCGTAGCTACCTATGTAAAGCGTGGAAATGCTTATCTGATGTTGGGTAATTATGGCGCAGCCATCAATGATGCGACCGAGGCGCTCAAGCTTCAGGGATCGTTCACCATGGCCTATTTTGTCAGAGGGATTGCCCGCTTTGAAACCGGGGATTACAAGGGATCCAAAGAGGATTTTGATTTTTTTCTTGATAAAGACCGGTCCAATGCCATTGCGTTTAACTACATGGCTGCCAT
>JBAXFM010000101.1:0-16240 GCA_037139855.1 Bacteroidota bacterium | reverse complement strand
AGTGTAATTTTGACACTAAGTTATAAAAAATATTTATACATTTACAAGTACTTAAGCAAAAAAGAAGTTGCACGATTTCACTCAAGAGAAACCGGATATCCTTCGATCATCCGATTGTGAAATGGAATTTTAACATTCATAATATGCAGGGTTCAAATATGCTGGCAAACCTGAATCCCCACGTTTCTGTTGACTGTGTGGTATTCGGTTTTGAATTCGGCAAACTCGATGTATTGCTGATTGAGCGTAACATGGAATTTGAAGGCCGGGAATACAGAGATCTGAAGCTTCCTGGTGATCTGGTACGCAAGGATGAAGACCTGGATACCGCAGCGTCGCGGGTACTCAGGGAACTCACCGGTCTCGACAATATCTATCTGAAACAATATCTGGCAATTGGATCACCCATGAGGTTACGCAGACAACCCCGCGACATGGAATGGCTGAAAAGCATCGGTCATCCCGAGGAAATTGTTGTTACGGTAGCCTACTATTCACTCATCAATATTGATCAGGACAAGGCTGCCAATTTTATTCTTCAATCGAATGCAAGATGGTACACGGTTTCCGAAGTTGATGAACTCGCTTTCGACCATTTATCCATTTTGCATCAGGCACTCCAGGCATTGCGCACCGATTTTAATTTAAAGCCCATTGCCTTTGAGTTATTGCCCCCCAAATTTACCCTGAGGCAATTGCAGCAACTTTATGAAGTGATACTGGGATTAAAGCTCGACAAACGGAACTTTCGTAAAAAAGTGTCCAACATGCCTTTCATAACGCCTATCAACGAACGGCAGGTAAACGTTTCGCACAAACCGGCCCGATACTTCAACTTCAACCGTAAAATCTATATTAAAACCAAACAAGATACCTTCTAACCCCTCCCTTCAGGGAGGGGGTATGGATAGATAAAAAAACCAAACCCATGACAAACCAACTACCTTTGAGAAACCTTGGCAAATCTGAGGTAAAAATCACCCCCATCGGACTCGGATGCTGGCAATTCAGCAAACAGGGAAATCTTGCCGGGAAATTCTGGCCCTCCCTGGAAGATGATCTCATTCGCGATGTCGTTCGAATCAGCCTCGAAGGAGGAATCAACTGGTTCGATACTGCAGAAGTTTATGGCCAGGGCGCTTCGGAGAAGATTCTTGCGAAATCGCTGGTTGCACTGGGGAAAAAACCGGGAGATGTGCTGGTAGCGACCAAATGGTGGCCCATGTTCAGAACTGCTTCAAACATATCTAAAACCATCGATGACCGTTTAGCTGCGCTTAATCCTTTCCCGATCGATCTTTACCAGGTTCATCAACCCTGGGGTTTTTCATCCGAAGTTGCGGAGATGAAAGCCATGGCAGAATTGGTTCATGCGCAAAAAATCAAACAGGTGGGTGTAAGCAACTTTTCGGCAAAACAGATGCGCAGCGCCTGGGAGACATTGCAAAAATCGGGTATCAATCTGGTTTCCAACCAGGTTCAATATAGTCTACTCCAGCGGAAAATCGAAACAAATGGCATCCTGGAAACAGCAAAAGAACTTGGAATCACCATCATTGCCTATTCTCCGCTCGCCCAGGGTTTGGTGACAGGCAAATTTCACGACAATCCGGAATTGCTGAAAAACATCGGCTGGCGTAAATACTCCTCCCAATTTAAACCAGAAGGGCTGGAAAAAAGCCGCTCTGTGACGGAAGCGGTAAAAAAACTTGCTGTTAAATACCAGGCAACTCCTTCGCAGGTTGCACTTAACTGGCTGATTAATTTCAGCGGAGATACGGTAGTGGCTATTCCCGGCGCAACCAAGGCAACCCATGCGGCAGAAAATACCGGAGCCATGAAATTCAGCCTTTCAAACGAGGATATGCAATTGCTTGATGATTTAAGCAAAGGATACAAGTAACCCCGATTCGATGAAAAAGTTAATTTTAACCGGGCTTCTTGCATTTCTTTACATCGCACCCACCCTGGCACAAAATACGCTGTTCGACGATAGCCGGTTATCGGCTATTTATATCACCATTCCTCCCGATTCGTTGAAGGTGATCTATGATTCGGTGCTGAGCGACCATTATTATATGGCCAGGTTTATTTTCGATGACAACGAAAAAAGAGACACCCTTCAAAACGTTGGTTTTCGCCTCAGAGGCAATACCTCCCGATTTTCAAAGAAAAAATCGTTTAAAATCAGCTTCAATGAATATGTTTCCGGGCGCAAATACCAGGGAGTAAAAAAAATAAACCTCAACGGCGAGCACAACGACCCCACGATGATCAGGGAGAAATTGTTTTACGAGATTTGGAAAAAAGCAGGCATGGTGGAGCGCAGAACCTGTTTTGTCAAAATGTATATCAACGGATCCTATTACGGCCTGTATACCAACCTGGAGGAGATGGAAAAGGAGTGGCTGACGCTGGTTTATCCAAAAACCGGCGGGAACCTTTATAAATGCACCTACCCGGCCGATCTGGTGTACCTCGGTTCTGACCAGCAAACCTATAAAAACCTGGAAAATAGTACCGTAACCGGTGGACGGGTGTATGAACTCCAGACCAATAAAACGGAGGATGATTATACCCGGCTGGTGAAATTGATCACCACCCTTCATAAATCGCCTGACGCTGCGTTTGTATCGGAAATCGCAACAATTCTGAATGTTGACCATTTCCTGAAGGCATTGGCGCTGGATGTGGCAACCGGTAACTGGGATGACTACAGTTATAACAAGAACAATTACTACCTTTATGATAATCCGGTGGATTCCACCTATGATTTTATTGCCTATGATCCCGACAACACCTTTGGGGTTGACTGGTTTGGCATCGACTGGGCAACCCGCGACTGCCGCGACTGGATTAACAAAACAATGCCGCTTCCGCTTGCCCAAAAGCTTATGGCTGTACCGGCTTTTTTTAACCGGTACAAACAATATCTCGATACCATAGCCAATACTGTCATTAATCCCGATTCAGTATTCCCCCGGATCGATGCCATGAAACAATTGATACAACAGGCAGCCATTGCCGACACCTATCGTACCCTCGATTACGGATACACGGTAGCTGATTTTTACAACGGCTTTAACCAGACCGTCGACAGCCACACGCCATACGGCATCAAACCGTTTCTGAGCGCACGTCAACAGGCCATCCTTAGCCAGCTTCATCCAGCCGGAACTGAAGACCTCAGACCAGCACAAAACACGATCACAGTATATCCAAATCCGGCAGGAGAATCCATTTCCATTTCATTGACCGATCATCCAACTGTTCCTATGACTGCAACCATTTCTGATCTTTATGGTAAAACTGTCTTGCAATTTACGCAGCATGATATTACTGGAGTTGTTCCTGTTCAGAACCTTATACCTGGAATGTACCTCCTGCGCCTTTACTCCTCCGGGTTGGTTTATCAGGCAAAATTCATCAAGAAGTAATGTCTCTTTAATCATCACTATTAAATTTTCTGATCACTATTTCAACATATCGTTTTTTTACTTATCTTTGTCTTCGGGAGAAAGTCTAAAAATGATATCAATTCCCAAATCCGGAAATCATGAGCAGTTTTACAATTTTTATCGTGGAGGATGACAGCTTTTACGGAGAATATCTGAAACATCATCTATCGTTGAATCCCGATTATACGATCCAGCGCTTTTTAACCGGGAAGGAATTTATTGAAAATCTCGATCAGAAACCGGATGTGGTTACCCTGGATTATAACCTGCCTGATTTGAACGGAGCGCTGATACTCAGAAAGATCAGGCAAATAAGTCCGGATACCCAGGTAGTGATCGTTTCCGGGCAGAAGGAAATTTCGATTGCCCTTGATTTAATGAAAGATGGCGCCTATGACTATATTGTGAAGGATCTGGATACGCGATCACGGTTGTGGAATGTGATTCAGCGCATCCGGGAAAATCAGTCCCTTAAAAATCAGGTAGAGAAGTTGCAGGAAGAGGTGATCAAAAAATATGATTTTGAAAAAACGATCATCGGAAACAGCCAGGCAATCAGAAATTTATACACGCTTATCGAAAGAGCGATCAAAACCAATATCAACGTTTCCATCACCGGGGAAACGGGTACAGGGAAAGAGGTTGTGGCAAAAGCTATTCATTACAATTCAGTCCGCAGAAAAAAGCCGTTTGTTGCCGTAAATGTGGCGGCCATTCCAAGGGATTTACTTGAAAGCGAACTGTTTGGTTATGAAAAAGGCGCTTTTACCGGCGCGATCACCCGGAGAATAGGTAAATTTGAAGAGGCCTCCGAAGGGACCCTTTTCCTGGATGAAATCGGCGATATGGAGCTGCCCATGCAAGTCAGGGTACTTCGTGTAATTCAGGAACGGGAACTAGTGAGAATCGGTGGAAAGGAAACCATTCCGCTTGATATCAGGTTAATTGTTGCAACACACCGGGATCTCAAGGATGAGGTTGCCAAAGGCAATTTCAGGCAGGATCTCTTTTACCGCCTGCTTGGGTTGCCCATTCATTTGCCGCCCCTTCGTGACAGAGGCAATGACGTGCTGATCCTGGCCAAGCATTTTGCCGATATGTTTTGTTCAGAGAATAACGCACCCAATGTAGGTTTTTCCAGCGAAGCAAGTGCAAAACTCCTCCGTTATACTTATCCCGGAAACGTACGGGAGCTGAAAGCAATCATTGATTTGTCGGTGGTGATGTCAGACGGCAAAATGTTGACTCCCGAAGATATCATATTCAGCCAAACGGCTCAGCCCGCCACTTTTCTTAGTTCAGAAGAAATGACCATGGAGGAATACCGGCGGGTTATTATTAAATCCTATCTGGTTAAATACAATGGCGACATAGCGCAGGTAGCTGATATCCTGGACATAGGGAGAGCCACTCTTTACCGGATGAGACAAAACAATCTGATCTGAAATTAAAACTGACCATGGAAAATATGCCGGAATTATTATATGACCTGAAGGAACTGCGAGCCATCGCGCCCGATGATGAAAGTTTTGTGAAAGAGATGATCGCTCTTTTTGTCTCACAAAATGAAACAACCTTGCAAGAAATTGAAGTTTATACTGAATCAAGAGACTATGCAAAGATAAAAGCTATCCTGCATAAGATGAAAGCCCCTGTAATGGTCATGGGGGTTACTCAGGTATCTGAAATTATCTTACAGGTTGAAAAAATGGAATTGTCGGCCATGAATGAACCTGTTTTTTTAGATTTCATATTAAAACTGTCCAATATTTTACTGGCTGTGAACGACCAATTGCGGTCAATCTGAGAACGCTTTCTCGTTTGTAGACATTTTTGTCAATTATACACTTTTCTACAATTTCCATCTGCCTACTTATCATTTAGTTATCCCCTAAGGCCATTCATGGCATGATTATTTCATGGAACAGAGAAAACAAACGCTATGAAAACCTTGAAAACTTTTATCCTGATTTTCGCACTCACCGGAATTTTGGTCACCGGATGTAAAAAAAGTGAAGTTGTAACTCCTGAACCCGCCAAGACGCTCAATGACTTAAAAGCCTCTCCTACCTTCGGCTGGAGTACCGGAAGTCCGGTTGAATTGAAAATTACCGGCATCCCAACCATTGTACCGATAAAATCAACGCTTACCATCAGTCGTACCAGTGGTGAAACCCTGTTCAGCAGTTTGCACCAGATGGACCAGAATCTCACCATCAAACTCACGGTTCCTTCAACCGAAAAAGAGTTGACGCTGAAGTACGGATCAGTTTCATATCCGGTTGCCATTGTCAATCATCAGGCAGGGTTCTCATTCATCCCGGTCATAGCAGAATAATAACCGATATAAAATTTAAATGATATGAAAAAACTATTTGCAATAACCGCATTGATCAGCCTGCTTACTGCATCAGGAATCATGGCACAGGTAACGTTAAACTGCGAATCAGGAAACCGTGCAATCGAACAGGGCAATTGCTGGGGTTTCGGTGCAACATCTTATTCCAACACTGCCAACCTGGTTATCACCGGCAGCTGGTCAACCAAGAGCAACTCATTAACCAACATGTCTCCGACTGCGTGCTGGATCAAAACACCCTGGATGTTAGTGGGGGACGGAAATATTACCTTTCAGTCGCGACTTGACGGTGCAGGAAACGGCGTTACCGCAAAAGGAATAGCGCTATCCTATATCCCGTATGTTGTTGGTGCGTCGTACGGAGAAGGAACACCAGTTCAGTTTTTTACGTATAATTTCCCGGTTTTCAATGTGACAACGATCAGAGATATAGTGGCGCCCATTCCTGCCGCAATTCTAAACTCGGCTACTGCCTTTAAAATAATGGTGAGTTTTATCGGTACTGGCGGCAATGAAAGAGCGTATTCAGATAATTTCATTTTCCCTGGCACATATTGGTCAGATCCTGCAAACGGGTGTATTCCGATGGTCCTGATCCAGGATGCAGATGGCGATGGCGTTGCCGATGCCAGCGATGCTTATCCAACCGACCCCAACAGGGCATATAACAGCTATTTCCCATCGGCCACCCAATCGGGGACCCTGGCTTTCGAGGATCTATGGCCTGCCAAAGGGGATTTTGATTTCAATGACGTGGTTGTTGATTACCGCATGCAAACCGTAACCAATGCTGCAAACAACGTGGTGGAGGTTTTTGCCAATTTTGTTTTGCGGGCATCCGGAGCCAGCTTTCACAATGGTTTTGGTTTCCAGCTTGATGGAATTGCTCCCAATAAAATTATCAGCGTGACCGGCAACCACATCAGTCCTTCTCCTGCCAATGAGCATATCGCCTACAATATGGAGAGCAACGGACTTGAAAATGGACAAACCTACGCTACCTGTATCGTGGCCGATTGTTTTCGCAGGGTAATGAGCCAAGGTCTTGATCCGGCCAGCCCCACAATAAAGTTTATTAACACTGATCCAGCAGAAGCGGTAGTTCCAAATTATCCAATGACCGTTCACCTCGTGTTCATCAACAATGGAATACCTGCCCCCGGTGGAACGGTTTCTATATCGGAATTTCCATCCAGCGTGTTTAATTTTTTCATTGTCGCCGAAACCTGGACAGGTGAAATGCATGGAGATGCAAGGGTCACCATTCAGGATCGCGGAAAAGAGATTCATCTTGCCGACCGGATCCCGACCAGCAAGGTAAACCCTTTACTGTTCGGAACCCTGGATGACGATTCCGGCTCAGGCAAATATTATAAAACAGCGAACAACCTTCCCTGGGGTATTAATATTATCCAGGGATTCAGTTACCCTGTTGAAAAAGCCCCCATCAATGAAGCCTACCTGCATTTTATCGACTGGGCTTCAAGTGAAGGGATAGATTACCCCGACTGGTTCTCCAATACTGCATCAGGTTACCGTAACCCCGCCAAGATCTACTAATCATTTTATTCTCCTGTTAAAAAACCGGTACTAATAAAATGGTGCCGGTTTTTATTTGCTCAAAACTCCATATATTTACGCTTTCCACCAGATTACCATTGTTACTGCCCATTCCTTGCTGATTTTTCAAAGATACATATCCGTTTTACTCCCAGGTCTAACACCCCGTTATGATGATGAAGATCAACCTTTTACTCCTTTGTTTGGTTATTTCAGTTTCAACAACTTTCGCACAGCTAGGCATCAATGCCAATGGGAGTATGGCTGATCCATCAGCCATGCTTGATGTTAAATCGGCCGACAAAGGAATCCTGATTCCAAGACTGACTACCGGTGCCAGAAACCTGATCCCTTCGCCGGCAACCGGGCTGCTGGTGTACAACACTACCACCAACAGTTTTAACTTTTTTAACGGCTCCACCTGGAGCCAGGTAACATCCACATTTATTTCTGCCTCAACCGGAACGACCAGTGCTGGAGGTGGAGTTTCCATTTCTGCCAATCCGGGCACCCAGCCTAATGGCGCTGCCATGCTCGATATTTCAAGTTCAAGCCGTGGAATTTTACTCCCCAGAACGACTCCTGCCCTGATCGCCAGCCCGGCAACCGGGTTGCTTATTTTCAACACTTCGACCAATCTCCTGAACTATTATACCGGAACTGGGTGGCTGGGGTTGTGTGCTGTGTCAACAGGGCAACCAGGCGCCGCTGGTAATCAGGGTGCGCTCGGCATAGCCATCAACAACAATGGCTCCGGTCCCGATCCATCGTCATTGGTTGATGTAAATGCCTCCGGCAAAGGCATGTTGATTCCAAGGATCACGGAAGTTGTAAGGAACGGTATCCTGCCAACAGCCGGTCTCGCCATTTATAATACAACCTCCAATGCACTTGAATTTTACAATGGAACGGGATGGTACAGGCTAACCACCAATGCTTCCGTAAGCGTGAGCATCCTGGCAACCTACAATCCAATTGAGGCAGGGTCCCTCACAATTTTCAATGCAACAGCTATTAACGGAGGCAGTGATCCCGTTTATCAATGGAAAGTGAATAACATCGCAACAGGAGAGAATTCTTCCTATATTATGCTATGGCCTTCCAATGGAGATGTCGTAACATGTTCACTTACATCGAATCAATCGTGTGTCTCCAATAATCCTGCAGTTTCAAACGCGGTGGTTATGGTTGTCATTACACCCTGTCCTGGCACGCCTACTGTAACCTACGGTGGAAAGGTATATAAAACCGTTCAGATCGGACCGCAATGCTGGTTCAGGGAGAATCTCAATATCGGCACGAAAATACCCTATAATTCTGAGCAGACAAACAACAGCGTCATGGAAAAATACTGCTATAACGATGATGAAGCCAACTGTGATGTGTATGGCGGATTTTATCAATGGGCCGAACTTGTTCAGTATTACAATGGCGCTACGAATACTACCTCATGGAGCCCTTTGCCCGAAGGTTATGTCCAGGGATTATGTCCGCTTGGCTGGCATGTTCCATCCTCAACCGATTGGGCAACCCTGGTGACATCACTTGGTGGCTCTACCGGCGTTGCATGCAAAATAAAAGAGTTTGGACCAACCCATTGGAGAGCACCCAATGACTGTGCAAGCAATATCAGCGGTTTCACTTCATTGGGAGCTGGCGCCAGATATAGCATCGGCATGTTCTATGGTCTCACCCTTTACACCGAATACTGGACCTGCACAGAGTTCTCTGCAAACGAGGCCTGGGATCGCTACATGGATGTTGATCGGGGAACTTTATGGAACAACATGAACAGTAAACGAGATGGTTATTCGGCACGGTGTATGAAAGACATATGCAACAATACAACAATACCAGTTTTGACCACTTCACCGGTGACGGGAATTACCGTTTATTCTGCAGTTGCAGGCGGCAATATCGTGCCAGGTTGCGGCATTACGGCCAGGGGAGTATGCTGGAGTACCAATGCCAATCCGACAATTAATAATTATCTGACCTCTGATGGTGGTGGTTCCGGGAGTTTTATCAGCAATATCACAGGACTTGTTTCCAATAAACTTTATCATGTCAGAGCCTATGCCACCAATGATATAGGCACAGCTTATGGAAATGAGGTGACATTTACTACATATCCTGTTTCAGCTCTTCCAACTGTAACTACAACCGCAGCCACAAACATAACCCTAACCTCCGTCACAAGCGGCGGAAACGTAACCGCAAACGGAGGGTATGCCGTGACTGCCAGAGGCGTTTGCTACAGCATGGCACCGTTACCAACAACGACCAATGGTCATACAACTGATGGCAGTGGTAACGGAAGCTTCATCAGCAGCATAACCGAGTTGACACCCAACACTCATTATTATTTGCGGGCTTATGCTTCCAATAGTATGGGAACCTCATATGGGGATGAAGTGAGCTTTACAACCATTTCAGATGCTTTATATATTGGTCAAAGTTATGGAGGCGGAATTATCTTCTATCTTGATGCAACAGGATTGCACGGACTCATTTCTGCCCAGGCCGATCAAAGCCTGGGAGCTGAATGGGGCTGTACCGGAACATCCATACCCGGAACATCCACAGATATTGGCACAGGTCAAGCCAATACCACAGCAATCGTAAACAATTGCAGCATGGCCGGCATAGCTGCACGAATTTGTGATGATTTAATCCTTAACGAATACATGGACTGGTTTTTACCCTCTATGGACGAACTAAATCAGATGTACCTGCAAAAAGCCGTTATCGGCGGATTTTCCAATGACTACTATTGGACTTCCACCGAATGCTATGAAAACTTTTCGTGGATCCAGGGTTTCAGCGATGGGTACCAGGGGCTCACCTACACCGCCACCGCCCGCAGTGTGCGTGCTATCCGGGCTTTTTAACCGTTTACCGCACCTACCATTCACTATGGTATTTTCCAGAAAGCGTTGACCATCGGAGGAGGTTAGGGTTCATCGCATCTCATGGCGGGGCAGAGAGTTCAGCGACTCCCCGGAACAAATTAAAAGAGGGGGCCCGTTCACCAGGACTGATCCTGGCTGTCCCTGGCGAACGGGCCTCCGGACGAAAAAATTTTCTGAAAAAAAACCTACTCCTTGATCAATTTGACATAACCCGATACGGCATCGCTGACCACCCTGACCAGATAGATCCCTTTCGGTCGACCTTCAAGCGAAACAAGGTGCTTCCTTGCACCGCTGTACTGGTCGTGGAACAATTTTTTACCCTGCATATCGTAGATTTCAAGTTTCACGATGGCTGTTTCAGAGATTTCCGGAAATTCGACCGTGAATGCGCCGGTCGTGGGATTCGGGTAAACCCTGAAGGAATTGCCCCCCTGCTTCACCAACATCGGTTCAGGAATCAACTTGTTGTCGGTTTCATCCGGACTGGTGGCAGGTAAATTCATATTCGGATAGGCAGAGCACCAGAAACACTGCGTGGAGATGAAGCCGTGCATATATCCTCCCGAAACTGCTGTGGTTCCGGGTTCGAGCAGGATGTTCTGCCCCGCGAGAATGTTCGCAGTTCCACCGGCAGCGACGAGCAGACCGGTAACCGTAACGGTTTGGGTGGCATCGTAGCAGCGCGATTGACCACTGGCTACGGTAACGCCCGTGACAGTCCGGGATGCCAGTGGCACCGGAATAACATTGATTGTCACCACGTTGGTACCAACGGAACCACATCCCAGCAACGAAGTCTGGATCTGCTTGTAATAGGTGGTAGCGGATAATGCGCCGGGCTGGTATATTTCGCTGGTCGCCCCTGGAATGTTACTCCAACCTGTATTATTCGGAGAACTTTGCCACTGAAAAGAATAGGCGATCATCTGTTGTCCACCTGTTGGGGATGTGGAAGTCAGCAAAGCAGGAGTTGCATTCTGGCAAATCGTCTGGTCGGCACCGATGGAGCCTGCCGCCAGGACCGGGCGAACTGTGATGGTAGCAATATTTGTCGACAGTGAACCGCACCCCGAGGAAGATGTCTGTACCATTTTGTAATAGGTAGTTGCAGTCAGGGTCCCCGGCTGGTAAGTTAAGCCGTTACCTCCCGAAGTTACGTTGGCCCAGGTTGAAATATCGGGTGAACTCTGCCATTGGTAAATATAGGGCGTCACTCCCCCTGTAGAGGCCACACCGGTCAATCCTGCCGGTGCGGTGTTGTAACAAATGACCTGGTTTGAGGTGACTGTACCTGCAGCAAACGGCGGGCTTACCGTGATGGTTACCACGTTGGTATTCAACGATCCGCAACCGCCGGAGGAGGTCTGGAGCAGCTTGTAATAGGTTGTGGCGGTCAGGGCACCAGGAGTGTAACTCAATGAGGTTGCCCCGCCGATGGCCGTAAAGACGCTGTTATCCGGGGAGTTCTGCCATTGGTAGCTGTAAGGGGTGACCCCGCCCGCCGGGGCAATGCCGGTCAAAGGCGATGGCGCCGTGTTGTAACAAATACTTTGGGTAGATGAAACAGAACCGGCTGTGAACTGCGGGTTCACCGTTATGGTCACGACGTTGGTATTCAACGATCCGCAGCCGCCCGAGGAGTTCTGGGTCAGTTTGTAAAAGGTGGTGACGGTCAGGGCACCGGGCGTATAACTCAGTGCAGTTGCACCGCCAATCGCCGTAAAGACGTTGTTATCAGGGGAGCGCTGCCACTGGTAGCTGTAAGGAGTGACTCCCCCGGTAGGGGTCACGCCTACCAATCCTGCAGCGGCGGTGTTGTAGCAGATCGCCTGGGAAGCGCCAGCGGTTCCGGCCGCAAATGCCGGTCGAACGATCATCGTGACGGGGGTCGAGGTGGCCGGGCTCCCGGTGATGCAGGAAGCGTTCGAGGTCAGGATACAGGTAACTATATCGTTATTCAGTGGTGTATAAGCAAAGATCGGACTGTTGGTCCCGGCATTGGAGCTGTTGACCTGCCACTGGTATGCAGGGGTGGTTCCGCCATTGACCGGGGTTGCGGTGAAGGTGATGCTGGTGCCGGAACAGACGGTATTCGCCGATGGTGAAACCGAAACACTAACGGGCACCGAGACACAATACAACTCAGACTCCCAGAGTCCCCGGCCGGAGGTGGCAGCCCTGAGCCGGCTGTTGGAGGTGGTTGTATTGTAGTAAATTTCGAGTTCATTCACGACTACATTGGGTAATCCTGTTGAAAACAATGCCCAGTTGGCTGCGCCGACCATAACGTAAACACCGACATCGGTTCCAACATATAACTCAACCTGAGATACATTCTGTTTGTTTTGAACAATGCACATCACCGGAATGGAAGGCAGTCCGGCTGAGATATCCGTCCAGTTAGCGCCGCCATTGATCGTTTGAAAAACCCTCGTGGTATTATAAGCGCCCAGGGAAACCCAGACTGTGTTCGGATCATCATTTTTTACAGCGATATAGGTAATGTTACCTGAAGCCACCGGGATAGTTCCGGTAATATTGGTCCAGGTGGTACCACCAACGGTTGTACGATATAAAATAGATGCGGTTGCTGCATAAATGTAATTCGAATTTGAAGGCGCTACGGTAAGCGCTTTTAAATAATCTCCTCCCCATGTACTTATTTTGGTCCATGCAGTACCCTGGTTCGTTGATTTAAAAACATCCTGGTATCCCATGTATATTGTTGTATTCACAACAGGATCTAAAACGAATGGTGCACACCACCAGGCTGAACCTGTTAATCCCGTTATTATATGAGTCCAGCTGCCGCCATGATTGGTTGACCTGTATATATCACCATAATATATTTCACCATACAGCGTATTTTGATTGGTGTAATCAATGGCACATTCAAATCCATCCCCGCCGATTTCATCACTCCATGAGCCTGAAAGAAAGGATTTGGTTCCATTGTCCTGCAACCCGATAATATTTTCATTGGCAACGGTTTGTGCTACCCCAAGGCGGTAAATCTGGCTTGTGGCCAAACCACTTCCGATGTAGGTCCATGTCGTACCGTTGTTGCTAGTTTTATATACCCCGCCATCATTCCCTTCAAAAAGAGTTGAGGTCCCATTCTGAAAAGCGAGGCAATGCTTATCGGCATGCACAGCCGGTACGCTGCAAGTACCGTTCCAGGAACTGCAGATGGCCCATGTCGCACCACCATCTGTTGACTTCCAGGAATTGACCCCTCCGATAAATACGTTATTAACATTATTAGGATCAGCAGCAATACACAAATCATACCCAGCCTGACCCCCAGCAGTGGTAGTATTGCAATCCCAATTTAACATATTGGACGTTGCACCACTGAAAGTCATGGTAAAAGAGCCACCGCTGTCGGTTGATTTGTAAATTCCGGCAAGGCCGCTGCCGGTATTAGATACTATGGCATAAACGACTGACGGGTTGTTTGCTGAAACAGCAAGTTCCGTCCTTGCATTTGCAGTGGTCAGTGTTGCAGCCCAGGCTGCTCCGTCGTTGGTTGACCGGTAAATAACCCCGGCCTTTGTTGATGCATAGATGGTGGAGGGAGTTCCAGGTTTAAATTCCATATCGATGAATTCAGTTGCAACCAGCAGGCTCCAGGTGGTTCCGCCATTGATCGTTTTATAAACACCCACAGTTGTTGCGGCATATAATATGTTATTATCTGTCGGATGAAGGAGAAGCCTGTTAACGGTGCGCTTCACACTAACCGAAAAGGACAATCCGGTGGTTGTCCAGGTCGTTCCTCCGTCAATTGATTTAAGAACACCCACACTGTTGTTGTCATGAGTTTGTCCTCCCCCAAGCGACCACATACTTCCTCCGTCCTTATCGCCTGTGGCAATATAAATAACGTCGGGCGAAGCAACTGGCCGGTAAGCGACAATATCGCTCACCCCTAAAACTGCGTTATGATCCCCGATCGGTGTCCAGTTTGTTCCGCCATCCGCAGTTTTCCAGATTCCTCCCGATGGCGAGCCAACGTAGATTGTATTGTTATCTCCTGAAACAAAACCCACACAATTTATTCTTCCCAATCCTGCATAGCCCCCCGCAGAATTTGTAGGTCCTAAACTGGTCCAATTGCCAACCGGACCATCCGTTTCAGGATTTTCCCTGGTATATTTTGCAAGTTCCTCACTCGCGGATGTTTTGGGAAATTCCCCCGTTTCCTTGACAATCCTGTCCTGCCAGTAATATTCCCAGCGTCTGAACTGTTTCCATCCCAATGCTTTTACCTCTTCACCTTTTTCGTTTTTGTAATAGCCGTCTTTTACATGAAAAGGTTCCCAGTAATCATTAAATGCTTTTTGAATATCATAAAAAGTCAGCGTGCCACTTTGTAATTTCCCCTGTGGGAGGTTGTCCTGCCATTGCTGGGCTACCAAATCATTGGTGAATACGGTGAATAATAAAACTGACAGTAAGAGTATATATGTTTTCATTTGTCGGATTTTAGTTACGATAAAAAGGCCATAAAATTAATCTTTATTTAGACTGATTATGTATTATAAAATTTATTTGTAACTGATTTCCCGAAATTTATTTTTATTCTTCTAATAATCAGTGTGATAAAAATTACAAAAAGTCATCCAAACGGTATCGTCTTAAATCATATTGCATTTATTATCTTTGTCATGACATTGGTTTCACAGACCAATTCAGCAGTAAATAACAATTCCAATCCTTTTTATGCATGAATAAAAGAATCTTCATTTTGTGTTGCCTGATCATGGCAGGCCTTACCTCCACCACCAATGCCCAGAAGGGCACCTGGGATACCGGTCTGGAAGGCGGACCGGGAATGTCGATCATTTATGCCGATCAAAGTATTTACAGCAATTCCTCCTTCTCTTTTGGAGGGGTGGCAGGAATCTTCTGCGAGTATGGGTTCGCCCGGACCTTTTCAGCGAAAGCCGCATTGCAATACGAACGGAAAGGTGCGAGAATCGGGAATCAATCTATCCTGCTGCCCCCTGGCGGCATGCAACAATTCAACCTCGATTATCTCAGTGTGCCCCTCCTGGTGAAATGGAGCATCGGCCGGAAGTTCCGCTTTTTTGTCAATGCAGGCCCATCTGTTTCCTTTCTGCTGCAGCAAACGCTTTGGTATCTTCCTGAAAGCGGCAGCAAAGTGAAGGTGGACAATGAAACGGGGGCCTACTCTCCCATTGACTTAGCCGTGGTGGCAGGGATCGGGGTGGTGGTACCGGTTGGAAACAGGTTTAAGGTATCATTGGAGGTTCGCGACAACTTCGGGCTGATCAATATCCGGGCTTCAACATCGGAGTTTGAGCGTGACAGTTATTTCTCTGCAGGCGAGGTGAAGGGTTATACCAACTCCACCCTGCTGTTGCTCGGCTTGGCATACAGGATCGGGGGCGGCGGTCATGGTCTTCCATGCACGTCAGATGACCCCGATTTTCAATATATCAAAAAATGAAATAATTACTTTTCTCACCCTGGTCGGTATCCTTGTAACTTTGCAGGGCTCAATCGCAGTGTTCTTTATCATCATCAGTCAGCTCGTGTTTATAGGGATATTGATCGTTCGTCTGTTAATGGCAGCATATAGATTATTAAGCGATCGTCTTACCCGAAGGAATTCCCCTTTTGAACCTTTTCCTGTTTAGGGTGTATTGCTTTTATTCAAATCCCTAAAATCAATAAATCATTATGAAAAAGCAAATCTTATCCAACATCATGCTCATAGTGGCGATCCTTATTATTGGACGGCTGAATGCCCAGCAGCCCGAAAAAGTTTATTCCATTGTCAAGGAAGTACAGTCGTTCGAATGGTACCAGGCGCAGGCAAAGGCATGGAAGTCGGTTCTTGACAATGACCCGAAAAACGGACCCGGCTGGATCTATTATTACACCGCCAACCGTATGGCCCGCCTCACCGACCTGAGCCG
>JBAXFM010000100.1:0-16342 GCA_037139855.1 Bacteroidota bacterium | reverse complement strand
ACACTCAATCATTAATTTAATCAATCAACTATGAACAACGACATGTTAAAAAAACTGCTCGACGAATTCATGGCCAAGGTTATTGCCAAGAATCCGGGTGAAAAAGAATTTCATCAGGCTGTAATGGAAGTTGCTGAATCATTGATTCCTTTCATTGAAGAAAATCCCAAGTACAAGCAGGCTAAAATCCTGGAACGGATGGCAGAACCAGAACGCGTAATCCTTTTCCGTGTTCCCTGGTTAGATGATAAAGGTGAAATCCAGATCAACCGGGGTTTCCGCATCGAAATGAACAGCGCCATTGGCCCTTACAAAGGTGGTATGCGTTTCCACCCGACTGTAAACCTGGGTATCCTGAAGTTCCTTGCTTTCGAACAGGTTCTGAAAAATAGTTTGACAACACTCCCGATGGGCGGTGGCAAAGGTGGCAGCGATTTCGATCCAAAAGGAAAGAGTGACAATGAAGTTATGCGTTTCTGCCAAAGTCTCATGACTGAGCTACAGCGTCATATTGGTCCTGATACCGATGTGCCTGCCGGCGACATTGGTGTTGGTGGTCGTGAAATCGGTTTCATGTTTGGCCAGTACAAGCGTCTGCGCAATGAATTCACCGGCGTTCTTACCGGAAAAGGTTTGGAATGGGGTGGCTCACTCATCCGCCCTGAAGCTACCGGTTACGGCCAGGTGTACTTTGCTGAAGAAATGCTTAAAACCCGTGGTCTCGATTTCAAAGGAAAAACCGTTACAGTTTCCGGTTCAGGCAATGTAGCCCAGTATGCAACTCAAAAAGTTACCTTACTTGGTGGTAAAGTCGTTACTTTATCTGATTCCGAAGGATACATTTATGATCCTAAGGGTATCGATGCCGACAAACTGGCATTTGTCATGCACCTCAAAAATGTGAAACGTGGCCGTATCAAAGAATATTGCGATAAATACCCGGAAGCTTCATTCATAGCTGGCAAACGTCCCTGGGAAGTTAAATGCGATATCGCCCTGCCAAGTGCAACCCAGAATGAAATCGACGGCAATGATGCCAAAACGCTGATGGCCAATGGCTGTTTCTGCGTTTCTGAAGGTGCCAACATGCCATCAACCCCGGAAGCTATCGAAATTTATCTCGAAAAGAAAATCCTTTATGGTCCTGGTAAGGCTGCCAACGCTGGTGGTGTTGCAACCTCCGGTCTCGAAATGTCACAAAACTCCATGCGTTTATCATGGTCACGTGAAGAAGTTGACATGCGTTTGCACAACATCATGATCGATATTCATAAAAATTGTGTAAAGTACGGCACTGAGCCCGACGGATTCATCAACTACGTAAAAGGCGCCAACATTGGTGGCTTTGTAAAAGTTGCTGATGCCATGATGGCCCAGGGTCTTGTTTAAGAACTGACCAGTTCATTTTGATTCAAACGGGGGCTCAGGAAACTGGGTCCCCGTTTATTTTTACCGAGAAAAGCAATGCATTGAAAAATGCATAAAAGACCACACCAGCTTGAATTTCAAGCATTGATTCAAACAAAATATTAAGGGCAAACATTAATAAGAATATAAAGTATAGATCCTGCCGACTTTTCAAAGCCCTTAATGCCGGTAAAAGAAGTATGGCAACTAAAACAAGAAAACCACCCAGACCGAGTGTGACAAAAGTTTGCAGGTATTGATTATGCGCGTTGAATTTATGTTCATAAGCAGGTAAGAGCCTGTTTTTTTTATACCCTTCCATTAAGGCATCTTTCACATCCCCGGTACCTACTCCAAACAGGTAGTTCTTTTCTATTATTTCAATGGCTGTTACCCATACAGCCATCCGGTCGGCATTGCTTTCAGATTGCACCCGTCCTTTTTCGGGTTGTGAGGTAACGGCATGGCTTATGGCTGAAATCCGTGAAAAGGCAACCGGAACCAACCAATACCCCAATACAAAAAGAAAAACCCCACTCCCTAAAATAATCAATCCCTGCCATTTCAATTTCATCCGTTTCCAGGAATAAAAGGCCGCGAGTAAAATGATAAGCGCCAGGGTTAGCAATCCCGCTTTTGATGACAAAAGGATGATCATTACTGCCAGAAATAAAATTGATCCCACAAGCAATAATGATCTCACCGGATAATCATGGTTTGTCTGTAACAACTTCAAAATCAAAATTCCAATGGCAAAATTGTAATAGATCGATAAATAGCTTGGATGAAAAAACCAGGCTAACTTCATATAATAAAATGTACCGGAAACCCCGAAAGAATACTCGTTTATTGACGCATGGCCAAGTAGAATCAGCGCTCCCGATATGCAGCCGGCAGCAAAAGCCCAAAGAATGAGCATTGTGCGGTGTGGCGAAAACAGAGGCCAGGGTGAGGTGGCAAAAACCAACGGAAAAATGAACAATGACAATTTTATCTCCAGGTCAAACCAACCATAATCAAAGTTTACAGTATGGATGAGTCCAGCCAGATAGAGGATATAAATTGAGGCAAAGCTGAAGGTATAAATACGATCCTTCTCAAATTTCATCCGCTTTATAAAATAGAGAAACCTCCAATCAATCAACCAATTCAACACCATGATCCCAATAAAAACCGGAACGATCCGTCCAAAAACCGGTTGAAAAAATGAAATGGCTATGCAGGAAAGCCAGAAAATACGTTCATGAACGCGGTGTCGCATTGAAAATGATTTTAAAGCAGTTCAAAAATAGTAAAATTCAACAAATTGACCAGGTTATTCTTTGGAAAGTCGCTGTCCTGCAATGAAAGAAAGTATGACAACAAAACCTGCATAAAGCGATGAGGTAAATAAAAGTACCAGTGAAGAGGCAATTAAACCATAAATTGGGACGAAAATCAAATTCAGCGCCAGGTTAATTACTACAACTACTCCAATGGCAATCAGTAAATAGGTTGACCGGAAAACAAGTTCAGCAAACCGTTGGAAAAGGAGTCCTACCTGCCAAAGAAAAGCTGCCAATAAAACAGGAAGATAAATCAGCCAGAGATCAATTTTGGGAATTCTCAAAACCTCCTGAAATAACATTTGTTTAACAACCATGAAAATGATAAATACAATGATAAAAATTAGTAATTCAAAACTCAGCGCCTCCTTGATGGCAACCCAGGCATCTTTGTGCTGACGAGAATTCCAATGGTTCTGTATCTTAGTTTGGTAGGATATATATATCGGGAAACTAGCAAATGAAATGCTTTTAAATAAAAGATCTTTAAGAGCAGAATACATGCCTGCATCACGATATCCCATGTATTCCATGATAACAAACCTGTCCATGGCCATAAGCAGATGTGAGAAAAAAAACCAAAGCGCTACGCCATAACCAAAATTGATGACTTTGGTTGAAAAGCGTGAATCCCAGTAGAGGTGAGTAAGGTCCACCGTGAGCAAACCCTTAACCCGGGTGAGTGAACGTAGAATTAAAACGCCTGCCACACCTATTACCAATGAACTAAAAAGCAACATGGAAGATCTCCAATGGAAAAAGAAGAGTCCGATAAGGAGCACGATCATAATCAGCAGTTGATCAGAACCTTCAAGAATCGCTGTCCGGACAGATTTGTGGTATGCCTGCAAGATAGCCTGATGAAAAAGATAAAAATGGTTAAGAAAAGCAAACAAAGCGACCAACACAAGCGCAGCAACTGACAAATGAAAATAAAAAATACCAAGCAGCACAACAAGCAAAGTAGAGGATAATGCGCTGAATATGGTGAGATCAAAAAAACGGCTCATCACTACATTTGTTTCCTTTGGCATTCCTGATAAAAACCTGAGGATACTAACCTGGACCCAGTGAAAGCTCAAAGTAATAACCAGAAAAACTGAATAAATAACAAGCGAATATCTGCCATATTCAACAGGCCCGAGAAAACGAATGGCCAGTACAATGACTGCAACATTAACTATGGCAGGGATAAAACGACCGGCCAGGTATTTGATTACTTCTCTATTCATCACGGAGCAACACCCTGGTTTATAGTCAGTTTACTTTTTTGAAGATGCATCTTTGATAAAAAACGGCTTTGGCCGCAACACTTTGTCAAAAGTAAAATACTGAATAATAGTAAAATCCTTCCCTCCATTCACTGAAGCATAGAGTCTGTCAAGATCGTAGGGCAGTGGTATGCCATGCGGATCAGTTTGCCCTTCAGGTCCCTGCTTATGGTAGGTTGTTATAGAAGTACTCACCCCTGCGGTATCGGTAAGTGTGATGATGATGAATGGCTGAGATCTGAGAATCGAATCTTTACGAACTTTGTCCATGTCGTTCAATAAAGCTTCATAATTAAGATTCCTGAAGCCGGATAAAAAATTCAGAAGTTTGAGTGTATCATAGTTCTTTACCTCTTTTTGATCGGCAAGTGAGATGAAGGCAAATTTATTGTTTCCATTATTCCTGACTTCATAGGAATAATCAGGTGTTGCAGGTATTTCTATCTTTACAGATGCAATTTCAGGAATTGTTTTCTTGAAAATGTTGTAATTACGCCAGTATTTTTCAATCGGGCTGTACCTTGGCGATACAAATCCCCTGAACCCCGGAAGACAAACAATAAAGGGCTCTGAGGAACCCTGCATCAGCATAAAACAACCCTGATTACTAGGCGTAGCTCCTCCCACATAATACACTTTGGTTAATTTTTCATGGGGAAACCAGCGGATGGTTCCAAAAAGGTCGATGCGATAAACCTGCTGGTAAATTTCCACCTTCACAGCATTCACTGCAAGTTCTTTTACGATATTATCATGTGCTGCATTCGCAACCGGTTGCTGAACTTCAAGTTGTACCATGGTTTTGAGCAACAAGTCTACGCTCTGGATCTGGGCAAGGTATTTTTCATTTACCATCCACTTTCCAGGCGATTTCCGGCTAAGGATAACACTATTGTTATTTTTATCCGCCAGGAAAATTCTGGTTACATTTGAAGAATCATTGAGTTGGAAATCACTCAAAGCCCGCTTGAAGGTAGAGGTTGACTGTGTAACCCACAAAACCAATGCAATCAAAAAGAGCACAAGAAATACAATAAAAATAGTTTTGTTCTTTTTCATAATTGACTTTTTCGAACCGGACCGGCAAAAGTCCTTTTACGCAACCGGTTTTTTGCAAGGCCAAATCCAGCAATTAGTATGACCGGGAGGAGAATATTGAGTAATTGCCAGAAGAGCCGTTGCCTGGCCACTTTGGCTGTATCGAGCATCCTGAGTTTCAATTCCCGGGAACGAACAGAAATCAGCCCTGAATCATCACATAAAAAATTGACAGCATTCAAAGCAAGATCTTTATTCCCGAAGGTTTGTTTTGTGTATTGATCATAACCAAGTGGCAACGGATAACCCTGTGTAAACTGGAACTGATTTTTAACTAAATCGCCATCAGCCATGACAATCATCTTGGTCTTTTTACTCTTTTGTTTAAATCCCAATGAGGGATTGCCTGCAAGTTCGGGTGGAATGCGAAAAAGGAACGAAGAGGGAAATTCTCCTTCAAGCAACACCGCGACCGGGAATGGGCCTTTGGTAAATGCCCGTTCATTGGGTTGCTTTTTTAATATTTCAAGGTCGATCAGGGCCGGAACATTGACCGTTCGGGCATAGGGTGAAGTTTCAAGCAGTATCGTCTTTTTTATTCCGGGCAGACTAACCGTATCTATGGTACTGATGAATTCTGTTTTTATCGCATTCAGACCATTGACAATCGGGTGTTTGACCGATGGCATCAAAACAGGGAAAAAATACCATTTAAAATATTCAAATTGTGGCTGGTTTCCTACCATGCCGGTTTTAACCGGAATAGGCAATGCATTCAGGTCCTGAACAAGGTTGACATTGGCACGCACCCCATAATTAAACAGCATATCCTCCAGATTGATATCATTCGGAATTCCCATGGTTGAGTTATACTTTTGCAGGCTGTCCATGCTGGCAAACACTGGGTCTATCAACCATAAAACTTTTCCTCCACGCATGATGAACTGATCAATCAGGAATTTATCACGCTCATCGAATGGTTTGGATGGTTTGGCAATAATGATTGCCCGGTACTTGTTGATCAGTACATCATGGATAGAATCTGACTTAATACGAATGGCAAGACTGTTAATCTTGTTATTGATTGTGACCCGGTCAACATTGTAAAATTCTGAAAGTGAAATCTGCAGATCATAGGTCTCCATTTTATCCAACTCGCCCTGTCCTTCGATAATGGCGACGCGGGGTTTAATCGGTGTGGTCAAATTTTTGATCACGCTGGCCAGGTTGTATTCCAGTGATTGAATACTGACATTCAGAACTTGATTATTATCCTGCTGCAATTGAGCCATAAGCAGTTGCACCGGAAGTTCTTTCCCGTGGTAGGAAACCATGGCCCCTGGAAAAATAATAATTTGTGATGATCCTCCTTTGTTCTTCACCCGCAAATCGGTTGGCTGTAGCCCACGTTCAGCGAGTAACCGATAAGCATCGTTACGGTCTTTGTCGTTGGCGTTTTCAGCAGGATTTACAAATTCGTATTGAATATTGTCACTGTAAGCCCTGAATTCATCGAGCATCTCCCGGGTTTCATTTGAAAGTCGTTGAAAGCCGGGAGGCAGGTCGCCTGTGAGATATACTTTGAAAAAAACAACATCATCAAGCTTTTTCAGCAACTTTTTTGTGGCCGGAGCAAGGGAATAACGTTTTTCGGCGGTAAGATCAATCCGGGTATTGATAAAAGTTGCAATAAAATTGACCAGAATGACGATGGCAATCCCGAGAATCAGGTTGGTAATATTACCTCTTTTAATATTTTTCTTTTTAGTAGTCATTGCGCTATATTACCATTTTCTGCTCTCCAGCGATAATTTTGTCATCATGATGAATACAGCCGTTACACTCAAAAAGTATAACAGGTCGCGGGTGTCAATCACTCCACGACTCATGGATGAATAATGTGCATTGAGCCCCAGTGACTGGATGATCAGTCCGATTTTGCCAGAAACCAGGAACGAATAGATAAATTCAAAACCCATATACAGTATGAAACTGATAAAAACTGCCAGGATAAACGACACTATCTGGTTATCTGTAATCGAGGAGGCAAAAATTCCAACTGCCACAAAACTGGCTCCCAAAAAGAAAAGACCAATATACGATCCCCAGATACTTCCTGAGTCAAGGTTTCCGGGAGGAAGCCCAAGCTGATATACAGAAAAATAGTAAACCAGTGTCGGTAACAGCGAAATCATTACCAGAACGACACCGGCTGCGTATTTGGCCAGAATAACCTGCAAATCAGTAAGGGGCTGGGTCATCAGCAGTTCCAGTGTGCCACTTTTTTTCTCCTCGGCAAATGATCGCATAGTGATGGCAGGGATCAGAAAAAGAAAGACAAAAGGAGCAATAATGAATAAACCATCTAACCCGGCATAGCCAAAGTCGAGTACATTGAACTCCAGCGGAAATACCCAAAGGAATAAACCAGTCATCAGGAGAAAGACGATCATGACGATGTATCCAATGAGCGAATTCAGGAAACCATTGATCTCTTTTTTGAAAAGCGTCAGCATTTGCTCGTTGATTAAAAGGCGTGCAAAATTAGCAATTTTCAGGCATCAAAGTGCATCAGACAGGAACATTTCCGGGAATAGGTCGTGAAACATAACCCGAATAATCAACCAGCCTTGGTTCGTAGGGCTCCTTTAATAAGTGGGAGGATATCATAAAATCTGCTGTTGAGCGATTGCAGGCCGTTGGGATATTATACACAACAGTAATCCGAAGAAGGGCTTTTACATCCACATCGTGTGGTTGTGGCTGCATCGGATCCCAGAAAAAAATCAGCAAGTCGATTTTCCCTTCCGAGATCATGGCGCCCAATTGCTGGTCACCCCCAAGCGGGCCCGATTTCAGTTTTAGAATATCAAAAGTAATTTTTTCCTCCTCTTCCAGTTTGTGGAGGATGGTCTCTTCCACGAGTTTACCAGTTGTTCCGGTGCAGATCAAATGATGTCCAAGAAGGGTTTTGTAATTAAACTCGACCCATTCAACGAGATCCTTCTTACGGTTATCATGGCCTACAAGGGCAATATTTTTTGATTTTTCCAATGGATAATAGTGTTTGATGAAAAATTAAGCGATTTAATATTTTCAGAGCAGTTCAACGGTCACCAACTGATCCATCTTTAATCCGAGGAGGCTACTTGCTTTCCCTTCGCGTATGGCAATTTCAATAAAGCCACTGGTTGAAAACAATGCAAGCATGTCACCATGACTTACATCCTTATAGGATTTACTTATTTCAGTAATGCGATAGTTCAGCGAGCGAAATGTAATTGCAAATTTACGGTTCTTCACCGATGATTTAAATAAAGCCTCCGTAATGTTGATAAAAACATTTTCGTAATTATCAATATAAATAACCTTTCCCTTGAGCAGGTCGCCCTGGATCACAGGCTGAAAGGACATTTTCTGCAGAATTTTCTCCTTTGGAAACCCAAGTTTTTCAATTGGCTGACCACTGGCGATGTGACAGGCAACCTTAACGAAAACATCGCGGGTTGAAAAGGTAAAATAATCAGAATCCTGCATAACATCCAACTCAATGATTTTCTCCGGTTTATCATCAAATAGCAATGAAAATATTCCATTGTCGGCAGCTATAAAATAATGACCTTTATGAAAAACCAGGGTGTGGGGAGTCTCAACTGCAGCTTCTGTGTTGATGGCAAGGATATGGATGGTACCTTCGGGAAAATTCGGGTAAGAATTCCGGATAATAAAGGCAGCCTGATTCAGATCGAATGCAGGGATTTGGTGTGAAATATCAACGATTTGTGCATCGGGCAACAGGCGCAGGATAGCGCCTTTTACTGCTCCGGTGTAGTAATCCTTAAGTCCCCAGTCGCTGGTCAGCGTGATAATAGCCATGGAAATATTCGTACATTTGCGTATTCAAAGGTATAAATATTTCATGAGTGAGAAACTAATAAACATTGAATCCTTTCATCCACTTGATATTTTTGGCGCCAATGACCAGAATCTGGAGGTAGTCCGCAATTTTTTCCCGAAGCTAAAGATCGTATCCCGGGATAATTATATCAAAGCGTTTGGTGAAGAGTCGGACCTGATTGATTTTGAAGAAAAATTCACCTCCCTCCTGCTCCATTTTGAAAAATTCGGGCGATTGACTAAAACAGACATCGGTTTAATGCTGAATGCTGCTTCATATGGGTCCTCCATGGCGCCCGAAGGGCAGAATGATGTTCTGGTTCATGGTAAAAACGGACTGCTGATCAGGGCCCGGACTGCAAACCAGCGCAAACTTGTTGAAAGCAGTTTGAAAAACGACCTGGTTTTTGCCATTGGCCCGGCCGGAACCGGTAAAACCTATACGGCAGTTGCCATGGCCGTTCGTGCTTTGAAAAACAAAGAGATTCAACGTATCATTCTCACCCGTCCGGCGGTGGAAGCCGGTGAGAACCTCGGTTTCCTTCCGGGTGATTTAAAGGAGAAGCTCGACCCATATATGCAACCCTTATATGACGCCCTGGGCGACATGCTGCCAACCCAAAAGCTCCTTCAGTATATTGAAGAACGTGTGATCGAGATCGCGCCACTGGCCTTTATGCGGGGAAGAACACTCAACAATGCTTTCGCGATTCTCGATGAAGCTCAAAATACCACTCCCAGTCAGTTGAAAATGTTTCTCACACGCATGGGTGCCGCAGCAAAATTCATTGTTACAGGCGACATCACCCAGATTGACCTGCCTAAAAACCAAACCAGCGGACTGATGCATTCCCAAAAAATCCTGAACAATATCCCCGGGATTGACTTTGTGTACCTCGACAAATCCGACATCATCCGGCATAAACTTGTGAGCAGGATTATCGATGCCTATAGCCATGAGGAATAGCAGAGTGTTTGAGAAAGATGTCAATGTTTTAAAATGTCAGGATATCCATTAACCCTGATTTAACCAGGACCAGGTCTGCTTCAGTAATGGTTCCGATTTTTCGGACCAGCCGTTTTTTCGATATAACCCTGACCTGAAAAGTCAGTACTTCTGAGTCTTCTGTAAGTCCGTTTTGCTGATTTTTCGCAATCAAGACAGATCCCGGGTATCTTTTAATTTTAGTGGTCAATGGGCAAACGATGCATAGATCCGTTATTTCATTCATCGCATCGCCACTAATAATCAGGACGGGTCTCACTCCTTGCTGTTCTGTACCTACCACCGGATCGAGGTTTGCAAGATAGATATTACATTGCATCACTGCCCTTCCCTTTCATTTTGCAGAATTATATCGAAGTAATCATTCATCCCCTCTTCGACCATTCTACCCATATCAATATCATTGGATACCCTCAAAAACCCCTCCCTGAAATCGTTTTTTTTTAAACCAAAAAAAAATTGTCGAAGGGCATTTTCCACGACCTGATTTTTTGAAATATTATATTTTTCAGCATAATCATTGACCGATGCCAAAACATCTTCCGGCAAAGTGCTGGTATAAGTGACTTTCTTTTTCATAACTTTCAAATTCATTTTACAAATATAAAATATATTTACGATATGTAAATATATTTTTATTCGTAAATTAATTGACGGTTTAAATTCCAATTTCTCTTATCTTTGCTATTCAAAAATTTAGTCATGACCAACGTTCTACAGAAAACCAGTTTCACTTTTCCGGGCCAGAAAAGCCTGTATACAGGAAAAGTTCGCGATGTTTACAACATTAATGATCAACTGCTTGTGATGGTTGCAAGCGACCGGATCTCGGCATTTGATGTAGTCCTTCCCAGGGGCATTCCCTACAAGGGACAGGTTCTCAACCAGATTGCCGGGAAATTTCTGGATGCAACAACCGACATTTGTCCGAATTGGAAAATCGCCTCCCCCGACCCCAATGTCACCGTCGGGCGTTTCTGTAAGATTTACCCGGTGGAGATGATCATCCGCGGATACCTGACGGGAAGTTCCTGGCGCACCTATCAAAAAGGCATCAGAGAAATTTGCGGAGTGACAGTTCCCGATGGAATGAAAGAGCACCAGGCGTTCCCTCAGCCGATCATTACGCCAACCACTAAAGCCACTGAAGGCCATGATGAAGATATTACCGAGGCACAACTTATTGCCCAGGGATTAATTCCGGCAGAGGAGTATGAACTTATCAGGCAGTACACCTTTGCGTTGTTCAATCGTGGTACCGAAATGGCAGCACAAAAAGGATTAATCCTGGTGGATACGAAATATGAATTCGGAAAAGGTACTGATGGAAAAATCTACCTTTGTGATGAGATCCACACACCTGATTCTTCACGTTATTTCTACCTTGAAGGTTACGAAGACCGTCAGACCAGGGGCGAACAACAGCGCCAGCTTTCAAAAGAATTTGTTCGTGAATGGCTTATGGCCAATGGTTTTATGGGGAAAGAAGGGCAAACAGTTCCAGAGATGAGCGATGCATGGATCAAAGAAATATCCGACCGGTACATCGAACTTTTCGAGGGCATCACCGGTGAAAAATTTGTCAAGGCTGAAAACACTGATATGCTCCGACGGATAGAATCAAATATTTTAAACTTTCTGAAATGATCCCATTCAGTCCTCCCCGGATGGATCAGAAGATTGTTGACGAAGTTGTTGACACCTTGTTTTCTGGCTGGATTACCACAGGCCCAAAGACGAAGAGATTTGAGAACCTGCTCACCGCCTATGGCGGTCACAAAGTTACGCTTTGTGTCAGTTCAGCTTCTGCCGGGCTTGAACTGATGCTTCGGTGGTTTGGAGTGAAGGAAGGCGATGAGGTAATCGTACCGGCTTACACATACGCTGCAACGGCCAACGTGGTGGTACACTGCGGAGCCAAAGTGGTTTTTGTGGATGCAGATCCTGATTTCAACATTTCTGTTGCCTCCATTGAAAAGGCAATCACTCCACGAACCAAGGTGATTATGCCGGTAGATATTGCCGGTTGGCCCTGCGATTATGATGCCATCAATGCATTGGTTTGCCGGCCAGATATTCAGCAGCATTTTTGTCCGCTTACAGCAGAACAGCATCTGCTGAACCGGATCCTTGTTTTATCTGATGCAGCTCATTCCATGGGTGGTCAATACCATGAAAAAAAAGTTGGAAATCTGACCGACATAACTGTTTACTCATTTCATGCCGTAAAAAACCTCACGACTGCCGAAGGTGGCGCTGTTTGCCTGAATCTTCCTGAACCATTCGATCATAGCATTATATACCAAGACCTGAATGCCAAGTCGTTGCACGGACAAACGAAAGATGCGCTGGCAAAAACCCAAATCGGCGGCTGGCGCTATGACATCATTGAGCCCGGATACAAATATAACATGACCGACATTCAGGCTTCCATTGGCTTAGTAGAATTGGCCAGGTATGATGACGATATGCTGGTGAGGCGAAAACAAATTTTCGACCAATACGCTGCTGCATTTTCAAAATATGGTTGGGCTCAGGTTCCTGAATTTGAATCAAGCGAAAAAAAATCATCGTATCACGTTTTCCTGTTGCGCATCAAAGATATCACTGAGATGCAGCGCGATCAGGTGATTCAGGAAATTTTCAGCCGGGAAGTAGCTGTCAACGTACATTTTGTGCCCTTGCCAATGATGACCTATTACCGGAATGAAGGTTACGACATCCTTGATTACCCTGTTGCCTACGACAATTATTCCCGGGAGATCAGTTTGCCGGTATATTACAACCTGACGGATGAGATGGTGAACACGGTGATCAATGCAGTGGTTGAGTCGGTACTGAAAGTTGTTTATTACACATCCTGAATGATCCGCTTTTTTGATTTCCTGTTTTCGTTAATTGGCCTGATCCTTTTGCTGCCGGTTTTTTTGCTGATTTGCATCCTGATCATGGTTAATTCCCGGGGGGGGGCGTTTTATTTTCAAATGAGAGTTGGCAAAAACGGCAAGGATTTCAACCTGATTAAATTCCGGACAATGGTTACGGATGCAGAAAAACAAGGAGGTCTAACAGTTGGCGCCCGCGACAGCCGGATCACATCTACCGGATATTTCCTTCGCAAATATAAACTTGACGAATTACCCCAGCTGATCAATGTACTGAAGGGTGAAATGAGTCTGGTTGGCCCGCGTCCGGAAATACGCAAATATGTTGACTGTTATACCCCCGAACAATGGTTTGTTTTAACGGTAAAGCCCGGAATCACTGATTATGCATCGATTGAATTTATCAACGAGAATGAAATATTGGGGAGTTCCGCTAATCCGGAAAAAACATATCTGGCGGAGGTAATGCCCGCAAAAATCGCCCTCAACAGAAAGTATATTGAAAACATGGGTATTCAGGAATACTTCAGAATTCTATTCAAAACCTTTGGAAAATTGTTTTAAGTTGCCCTACCGCACCACCACAAACCGTTGAGCAGCCGAGAAATTCCCTGATTTAAGCACACAAAAGTAAACACCGGCTGCAAGCCCATGCACATCCCAATTTATTTCATGATATCCTGCTGACATCAAACCATTTGGCATTGTGCCTTGTAAATCGCCACTGCCGTCATAAACCATCAATGTAACTGGTTCGCCTTGATTCGCTAGGATCATCGGAAAACAAAGTGATTGTGAAACAGGATTCGGAAAAACCCGAAGCAATTGTGATTGATACATATTTCCCTTTTCATCAATGGCATTGGGATAGATCATCGGACTCCCGGCCTGAACCCAGGCGGTATAAATCAAATCGGCGAGAGAGGTTGAACCATGCCGCATGAGCCGGAGCGTAAAATCGCCTGATTTTGCCCATAAAGCCTGATAATAAGCATCGGAAGTTGTACTACCTCCGGCTAGCGTTTTGGCGTAGGTATCAGCCAGAAGTAAGCTATCAACATATTGATAATCCTCATACAGGTAGCCAAAAACATATTTGCCAACATTATCAATAAACTGAACTGAATCTGCGGGGTAAACAATTTGTGTTTCGTACCGGCTTACCAGGCTTGTCTCATAGCGAGAATGAATGCCGGTCTGCCCTGTCATTTGACCATTGTAATTATTCGTGATGTGCAACGGCATATGCCCATCTCCAATATAATGTCCAAGATCAGCCGCAAAATAGGCTGACTTGTTCCAATCTCTGCGCAAAAAGCAGCTTTTCAGGGAGTCGTAGGCGATGAGGGTTGCCCAGGGAAGAATCCCCTGATCTATCACAAAAGAATTTCCGAATTGTTCCACAATCGAATCATACGTTTGCGGAATGCGACCAGTTTGTACAAATACCGGATAATTGTTGATATCTATGTAATGTCGTGGTGACTCGTTCGGATCCTGGCCTTTACGGTTATCGGCATCGGAGGCATGGGTTGCGATGTAATTTGTCCAGGTTGGTTTGAGGAATGACATCTGAGCAGGCAAACATGCCGCCATGTTCTGGCTTATCTTCCGATGGCCTTTTGATCCCCAGCTTGAAAGCGCCAGGCAAAGCATTAGCAGCGAAATTTTAAAGAGCGTATTTTTCATTCAAATGCGATTAAAAGGGTTTCCAAATCTTCAGCTTTTTCTGAATTGCCCGATTGATTGTAAGAGAAAATCAGGTTGTTGATCAACAGCCTGATGATGTCGGGATTGCTACAGGGTGTGAAAAACGACGTCTCAGGTTTAATCTTCATTTGTCCGATAAATAATTCAATTTCACGACGGGTGAATACAGCTCCTTTATTAAACGGATTGATGTAAAACAGCACATCACTTTCATTGGGATTTTCAATCCCATTGCCGGTAAGGTAGGCAAGTATGAAATGTTGCGGGAGATTTACACCATATACCGGTAATCCCAGTTTTTGTGCCAGGATGATAAAAAGCATTCCGAGTGCCAACGGACTGCCTTTTTTATTCTCCAGCAAGGAATTAATAAAATTGTTTTGAGGAGCAGACAAATCACCTTTATTCCCATCGAAATGATGAATGTCGAAAAGCATGTGATTCATAACCCTGACATTCTCAAATGCCGTCAGGTTTTCATGCAATTCAATCCAGATATCCATTTTCATCTGCTCAACTCTGATAACAATATCTTCTTCATCCAATGCAGGAAACGCTGTTTTTGTGACCAAAATAAAACCTTGCAGTAAATCTGATGAGCCAACATTGATCCAATTTGAAAATTCAATGAAATGATTTTCCAGATTCAATTGTCGGATGATGGAAAGAATACGCTCCTGAACTACATCATTGAAGGTATTCTCAAGGGCTTTTTCCAATGGTTTGATGGCGTCTGTTCCCCGCAGATATATCTGTTGACGAATCAGGCTGAATGCCTTTTCATCAGGTTCATCAAGGAGGTTGATGAGGGCTTTGAGGGTCGCGCTATCAGCGGGGTTGGACATGGTTCGTTCGTTTGTGGTTGCATATTACGCAGAGATAATGCCTTGCGTCTCTATAGGGTGATTTGATCGAGGACCAATGCAATCAGGGAATTGACCACTTTTTTGTGATCCGGATTATATTCGCCGGTTGCCCGGTTCGCAATCAAAGTACAAATAGTCACCATTTCATGGCCCATGAGAGCGCCAAGGCCATACAATGCAGAGGTTTCCATTTCAAAATTCACAATGCGATGTCCCTGAAATCTGAAACTCTGCAATTTTTTTATCATGTCCGGATCAGTCAATGGCAACCTGAGAAACCGGCCCTGCGGACCATAAAATCCCGGGGCGGTAGCGGTAATTCCGGCAACGGAAAAAGGTCTGAACAAATCAACAAGCCGTTCGGAACCTTTGATAAAATAGGGTTTTGAAAGATCTTTGGGCCATGAAGTATGGGCGGCAAAGGCTTCTGTCATTTCCCGGTCGATGACACCTGGGGTGCCTTTATAGAAATGCATCAGGTTATCAAGCCCTGCCGCATGGGTTGATAACCCGAAGCTGTTGACCGGCACGTCTGCCTGTATTGAACCTGAAGTTCCGATGCGTACAATACTCAATGATCTTTGAACCGGATTTTGAATCCTGGTTTTTAAATCGAAATTGGCCAGTGCATCAAGTTCATGCATCACGATGTCGCAATTGTCGGTACCGATGCCTGTTGACAGCGCTGTGATTCGTTTACCATGGTAGTAACCGGTATGAGAAATAAATTCCCGATTCGATGCACGATGGTCAATATTGGTGAAATGATCAGAAATTTCATGAACCCGCTGTGGATCGCCAACAACAATTACAGTATCAGATAAATTTTCAGGTTTCATACAGAGGTGGTAAACACTTCCGTCGTCATTTACAATCAGGTCAGGTTCTGCGAGTATGGGCATGTTTCAATTTTTTTACAAAAGTACAAAAAAACAGG
>JBAXFM010000099.1:0-16443 GCA_037139855.1 Bacteroidota bacterium | reverse complement strand
GAGGCCAATCAGGTTTTTTGCAAATTCGTGGAGCGGAATTACGTTGACTGGATGAGTGGTAAAGGGCAGAATAAACCTGTTCAATCGCATACGCTTATCAAAGAGAAAGTTTTTCCGCTGATGAATGACAACAAGCCGTTGTTTGTCATCCTTATCGATAATCTGCGTTTTGACCAGTGGAAGGTGTTGCAACCAATCCTCGAAGATTACTTCAGGGTTGAAAAGGAGGAGATCTATTACAGTATCCTGCCTTCTGTGACTCAATATGCGCGTAATGCACTGTTTGCCGGACTTCTCCCCACTGAAATCGAGAAGAAATATCCTAAATACTGGATCAATGAAGAGGAGGAGGGGCCGAAAAATAATTTTGAAAGTGAGCTGCTTGGTGAGTTGCTTAAACGTTATGGACGCGATGTTAAATACTCGTATTACAAGGTACTGAATCAAACCTATGGCAAAAAGCTTGTGGAACTGATGCCAAACCTGATGGTAAACAAGCTTAACTTCATTGTTTACAATTTTGTCGACATGCTATCACATGCACGCACCGAAATGGAGATTATCAGGGAACTGGCGGATGATGAAAAGGCCTATCGTTCACTCACAGTGAGCTGGTTTCAACATTCACCGCTGATAGAAATTCTTAAATACCTTGCAGAAAAGGATGTGAATGTGGCTATAACTACAGACCATGGATCCATTCGTGTTGATAACCCTGTAAAGATCCTTGGCGATCGGAATACCAATACAAACTTGCGATACAAAACCGGAAGAGCGTTGAAATATGAGCACAATGAGGTTTTTGAAGTTCGAAATCCGGCTGATGTGTTTCTTCCAAGAACTACTGTAAATTCATCCTACGTTTTTTGCCGGAGCAACGATTTTTTCGCTTATCCCAACAACTATAATTACTATGTGAATTATTATAAAAATACCTTCCAGCATGGCGGACTTTCTATGGAAGAGGTCATGATTCCGTTTGTAACACTGAAACCAAAATAAATCGTCCCCACCAAAGCCCTCCCCCTCTCCGCGCGGAGAGGGGGCCGGGGGGTGAGGTAATTTAATCTTTAGTTTTGAAAATAACCTGTAATTCCGAATCCGACCTTATCCCTGCAGCCCGCAGGTTGCTCGAGAATTTCCCGCACGCCAGAATATTTGCTTTCTATGGTCAAATGGGGGTCGGCAAAACTACCTATATTAAAGCAATTTGCCATGAACTTGGGGTAACAGATATCGTACAGAGCCCTACTTTTTCGATCATCAACGAGTATAAAACTACAACGGGCGAATCCATTTATCACTTCGATTTTTACCGCATCAGAAACATCGCCGAAGTTTTTGACATTGGGTATGAAGATTACCTCTACTCAGGCAACTATTGTTTCATGGAATGGCCGGAACTCATTGAATCATTGCTTCCTGAAAATACAATTCGCGTTGGCATCTCGGGTCAGATAGAAAGAGTAATTGAAGTGGAAAACCTACAGGATTAAAATATCAGTTTCTTGTATTTATTGTACAGAAAAGAGATGATCAGCAGCAACAGACCCAGAGAAACGAAAACGATCGTTTTGGAAATGGTGTCCAGATAGGAAATATCATAAAAAAATAATTTTATCAGCGTGATGGCAAAAAGCGCGATGGCCCCGATTCTTAGATGCTTCTTCTTTTTCCAAATTCCATAAACGATTAATAATAAGGCGTATACTCCCCACAGGATGCTCAATCCCAGCTTATAGGATTGTTCCGATCTTGCAATATCCATCCAGTTGATCAGTTCGTTGCTTGCAAGGGTCAATAAGGTGATTTGAAGAACGAAATCGAATTCAATGGTTAGATCCATTTCAATAATCTTCTGATAAATATACTTGTTCGCAGAAAACAGCATCAGGCCCACAAACAAAAACGATATATATCTTATGCCGATGTTGAACCCTCCATGGTAAAAATATCCTGCATTGGTTTCACTCAGGTAACTGTCGCGGAGTTCTCCGATGGTGTACAATCCGATGGTCAGAAAAATGCCAAGTGCAATGACATTAAAGCCAAGGTTGATGGAACCCAATAAACTGTTTTTTAACTTTCTGATGTTTATCAGGGAGAGTATGGACAAAAACAGCAGCGTATAATTGATGATCGAAAGAGTATTATATTTGATAATATTAACATTCCTTATGTGTTGAGGCACTGTAAGATTTTTATCCAGTGTGATCGTGGAATCCAGGTACATCTGGTTCCAGAAGGTCGATATTTCCATGATAAATAATGCATACAGCGCAATAAGCAACAACGCAGGCATGAAAATGGTCATCATGTCAATGAGCCATTTACGGGTTTTAACCGGGGAGATGTATTCCTTTTTGATGTTTAGAATGTTGACAAACAGCAAAGCTGCGATAAACAAAAGGGAGGTCAGAAAAGTCGGGTTGAAAATCGGAACGATTCGGGCAACTGTTTCCTCGTTACCAAAAAAATGATAGTGGCAAATCCAGTCGTTTATCAGACTGAAAAAGGCCAAAAACATCAACGGATATGACAATAACTCATAAACGGCCGTGCTTTTTGAGCGGCCAATCCAGAATAATATGGCAACTTCAGCCGACCACAACAAGGTCACCCAATGTCCATTCAACCCAACAGGTATTGCAATGGTCAGGAACACCAGGGCCAATCCGGCCGTGAAGTAGAGCAGGTTTTGGTCGGCTTGTTTTTGCCGGTAAATAATCATGCAAACCAAAAAATGAACCAATGCATTGCCAAGTGAGAATAAACCCAGAATTGTTTCCCCTGTATCATGCGATTGTAAAACTGCATATCCCAAACCGTAAAAAACAGCGGAATTCCCAAGAATCATCAGGATATCTTCAATGCTAAACAGCTCTTTTTGATGCAATTTGTACGTGAGGAATATTGAGTAAAACTGTGCGAAGAACACTGAAAAAAATACAAAGGCTATTCTGAAATGATCATGAGGCAAATAGGATTCAAAATACCACGCCACAACAACTAACCATGTAATGACGAATGATGAATAATAGAGTGATTTCCAGTATTTTTTTACGGCAATGACAAGAATTCCTGTGTTAATCAACGCCATATAGGAGAAGAGTATCGCAATGTTGCCTGAATGATTGCTGAGCAGGAAAGGGACTGCATATGCGCCAACCAGTCCGATGTGGGCAATTACCTGCTGGTTGTAGATGAGAGCGGCAGCAACGGTCATTACCGTGATGATAACCATCAGGGTGAATGTGAGCCAAAGGGGCATCAGGTCATAAAAAGCAAAGGCTGCATAGGTTAAAAAATAGAGGATGGCCATAGAACCACTGAGCAGGACAGCACTGAAATTGAGGTATTGTTTTTTGAGATGAAAAGCAAACCCAAGCAATCCGATACCAACCAGGTAGCCCAGGATGATGCGTGTCCACGGGCTGATTAAATCGTGGTCAATGGCGTATTTGGCGCCAATGCCAACTCCTATAACAGTAATTGCAATACCAATTTTATTCAGCAGGTTTTCGCCGACAAATTTTTCAAGATCTGATTTAATGCTCCACCTTTTATGATCACCAGGACTCATTTCAGGCTGTAAAATCTGTTGAGGGACTGGATTGTCATTTGACGAAATAATCTGTTCCAGCAGGGGAATGGGCTCCACAACCTCTTGACCTACAGTTTGATCACCTATCTCATGGGAAGGATATTCTGAGGTAGACTTTTGCGATGGCGCAATAATTTCCGTTTCAATGTCTTGTAATTTTAACCTGGCGATCTCGTCACGCAGTTCGCCAATTTCTCTCTGAAAAGAATCTTGTCGTATCATCAGAGACTCAAGCATTTCCTGTAGCCGGATGATGTTGTGATTTTCAATCATGGGAAAGAAATTCAGGATTTGTCCATAATGTCTTTGTTTCCAGGAGATTCAATCGTCTCATGATCAAAGGATGGCAACAATGAGCGATCTGAATGCGCCATTACAATACTACGGAAAAAACTGACAGGGTGACCGGTTAAAATAACCTCATCACCCTGTCAGCATATCGACGCTTTATTATGGCGCAAGACAGAATGCGATGGTTGCAGAGGCATCGTACTGGCTCTGCCGGCCAACTCCATTGATAACGGCTGTAGCAACATACAGCGATTCAGCGAATGCAGCCACCTTTGGACAGGTACCAAGGAAGTTTGCGACAGTTTTGTTGTAATCAAATGCAAATGAAGAGGCCGGAGGAACCAGGGCGCCACTCATATAATCGAACCCGTTAGCGCCTTTTACAATACTGAACGACCAGGTGGCAAACCCTTTCGGGTGTGAAACCATCCAATGCAATGTTACATTATGTGTGGGATCTGTATATTTCAGGTAGCCGCAGTTGGGGTCAGCATGGTTGAGGTCGAGCAGCGGCATATCAAGGAGCGCCGAACAAGACTCGTTATTGATGAGCAGCGTATTCCCCATGGATGATTTGAGAACATGTGCGATGTCATAAAATTCGACTGAAAGGGAATGTGCATCATTGCTGAGCCCGATGGTTGACAAGAGGCATCCGAGGTCGCTATTGTAATATACCTTTACAGGGTCATGAATACTGTAAAATCCGCTCGCATCCGGTTTCTGTAATTCCAATATCTCATAACGGCCATTTATCGGGTTCATAATGAGATCGTTCCAGGATTCGAACCGTGGGGTTCCGTCAATCTTCACCTTGTAATACCTGATGGTCGAATCCCAGGCCCGCCGGTGATCAATGTTCACGGGTAGCGTACCACCGAAAGGTGAGTTTTTTGGAAACTGAAAAGGATAACCGGCCTGTGTTGTAGTGTCAGCCATTCCCAGAGCAGTGATAAGGTTCCAGGGGACGAAGCCGATCCCTTTGTAAAGGAAGTTGCCTGTGCTTGCAGTTAGAAAATATTCATCAATCGTTGTGTCTGAACACACACAATACGTTCCAGGCTGGATAACGGCAATGCTGGAAGGACGGAAAGCCACACCGGTGATCATGGGGGTGACATTCCCAGTCGTTTTGGTGATATCAACAAGAGATATCCGGTTAACAGGATCCCGTTCGGGCACCAGCAACATAGTCTCCGATGAGTCATTCCATGAAAGAAAGAAGGGGTTCGTAAGCCCGCTGGCGATCTTGATCTTTGTACCTGTGGCAAGGTCAATCCTGGAAATGCAGGAAAGTCCCTGCTCGCTGACATAGGCATAGGCCAGGTCGGAAGTGAGAACGAGTCCGACCGCGAGGTTTAATCCTGAATAAAGGATTGTTTTGGCTCCGCTGGCGAGATTGATCCTGTAAAGCTTTCCCGGGTTGGCATATTCCACCACATATGCCTGGTTATGTGCCTGATCGAGCCAGATCTGGTGAGGAGCGGTCATTCCCGAACAAACCAGGGTTGCCGATGCTCTGTTCGCGCTGGCCAGGTTAATCCGTACAAGGTTTCCTGACCTTTCTGTAACGTAGGCAGTGGCTTCATCAGACATGACAGCGATATCTTCCGGTTGGTTGTAACCTATGCCCAGCCTGGTATAGGCAGGTGCCAGTTTATAAGTAACCCACTGTACTACAATATCGTAACCATAAGTTATCACTTTGAGTTTTGAAAAATTACCCTCACGTGTTTGCACGCAGAAGACATCTCCGGCAACAAGTTTGTTTGTAGAGTCATTATTCCCAACGATTGGAGTCACACCATATTCAAACGACTGCAGGGAAGCCGGTGTTACCATGTTAAAATCAACAATTCCCAGGTTTACGATGCGTGCATTTCCCTGTGGTGCCATCTCGCGCCTAATCGCATCAATTTGATGCCACCAGATGTCAAGAACTGCTCCGGGAGCGGTGATGGTTCCCGATTCGCAATCGAATGACCATGTTCCCTTGATGGTTGCAGTTCCCTGCGATACGGTCGCCAGAAGGGGCCGTACAAGATCAACTTTTGAAATAAAACCGGCATATTCGGTAAATACCAGTTGGTTGTGATTTTTCAGGTACCGGGAGCCTATGGCGCCTTGCAGTCCGTCAGTTATTTTTTTCATTTGATTATTTTTAGTTTGGGTTAATTTATCATTTTATTTGAGGTATATAAGGAACCCTATATGGTTAATAAGGTTTGAAGTTTGCAAAATCAGAATTGAGTGTGATAGGTAGTTGGGAAATAAGTCACTCCCCAACGGAGTGAATTTTTTTACGCACCTTCTTTGTAAAATAGAGTGAAGCCCCTAAGGAGATTACTGCCAGGGAAAGGAATGCAAGTACCCGGTAACCTGTTTCGAGATTTGAGAAATCAACAAAAAAGAGGTAAAATCCTGTAAACAGGACAGTCATGATGGCCATCCAGCGATATTTGATGTTCTTCAGAATCAGGCTCATGATAAAATAAAATACAGCTGCGAATGTCCAGGAGAGGGTAACATATTGTTTCGGAACCGCATGATACAGCGCGAACAACATGGTAAAGAACAATGTGATCAGGTATGTATTCCTGATCATATCAGTTTTAAGGGTTAGTCGCTCCCTTTTCCAGTTAATAATCCTCGCGCTCACAAAAGCAGTGATCACAAGGGCAAAATTCACTTTATCCACGGAAGGGTAGAAAGCAGTATATATCAGAATAATTCCAATAAATAAAATGGTGTTCATGACCACGATGATTTTTGACCGGAACCACAACGCCCACGATACAACCAAAAGGCTTTGCAGTGCAAGCAGCCAGATCGCGTCAGGAAGTTTTGAATATCCATACACAGCCACACTCAGTGCCATGAAACTATAGATGGCATAGAATGCAGGATCAAATACGCGATTAGTCCTGTATTTCAGGAATATCGAATAACACAGGCAAAGAAATGAAATCAAGGTAAAAATCCAAACATAACTGTTCAGATAGAAGGAAACGATAATAAATAACATCACCAGGGAAAAGCTCATGCCGTTGATCAGGATCGTGGCAGGATAAAGGCTGTCGGGAAATTTACCATTTTGTTTGATCATTGGTACGATAGAGAAGATCGTTCCATAGATGAAAAGACAAATCAGGTTGTACGGATGTGTGGCAAAAGCGCCAACCGGATTTCCCATTACCGGGTTATTCAGCAACCAGATGATTTGTGAAATGTACACCAGAATCAGTGTAACCAACATCAGCCTCCACCAGCCAAACCTGATAAAAAGAAACATGGAATATGCAGCGGTAAGGATGATCAAAGGCAGGCTGACAAATGGACTATCTGCAAACAAAGCAGTGGCAAGCGACAGCATCAGTGCGATGGTTGCCTGCAATTGGGAATTCCGGCGGATCGCAAAATAACATTGTGCACAAATCACCGCAAAAAGAAGACATAAAACAACGCCTTTTACCGGTATTACTGGTTGAGAGATGAAAAAAAACAGGCGAAGGGTAATATAATACAATAATAGGTGGGCGCTTATGTTCAGCATGAAAGATAAATGTGTGAAGGAGTTCCGCAGGTACCAGCTTAGAAAAAACACCCCGGCAACCGCTCCATAACCCACGATCGTGGCGAGAGGGCCATTCAGATAATTACGGGCAAAGTTCGACAGGAATGCAATCCCGAACAACAAAACCAAACTGCCAAACCAGGCCAGGCCATATTCGAATATATTCGATTCAATCAGGCCTTTGTCGACAAGTGCCTCTTCGTCTTCCTGGTTATGGGTATATTCAGGATGATTCCGGGCCGGCTGAGCGGGTACCATTCCCTGAATTGCAATTTCAAATTGTCCTTCAATCCTGTCAATCCTCTGTTCAAGCAAATTTAACTTAGCAAGTAATTCGCTGATGCCGGCCGATTGATTCTGAATTTCATGTGACATATAACCTCCTTATTTTGCTGCCAATGTTCTCATGTAATTTACGATTGCCCAACGGGAGTTTGCTTCGGCAATGGTTTTTTTAAATACGGGCATTTTCCCTTTTCCTTCTGAAATCTGGTAGAAAATGTCACCATCGGTTTGCGCCTGGAATTTTTTTGTTGAGAAATCGCTACAGGAAACGTCAAGTGTTGCAGCCTTGGGGCCATCGCCTAACCCTTTGGGTCCATGGCATGATTTGCAATGTTTGGCATACAAATCCTTACCGTCGGCCACACTGGTGGCATTTGCCGCTACCGGATTTTTTGTTGCCTTGGCAGTTGCCGGAATCGTCCATCCACCAGCAGTTTGTGCCTTCAAGGCTGTCGAAAATGAGAATGCAATTAGCATTCCCGCAGAAATTGCGATTAATCTGATTTGATTTGATTTCATAAAATCTCCGTTTTTAGTTGTTGTTAATAATTATGATTTACCTAAATGTCGTATTCTGAATACGGTGAAAATAACATACATATAATGAAACCACACAAGGGAAAGTAACACGATGAGTGTGTAAACCATCCACAGGGGTGCATTGGTGTCGCCAAGGCCGCGTTTGATCGTTTTTTCAGGGGGCAAAGGTTTCCCCCAGTTAATGGTGCCACTGACTTCAACATTTCCATAAAATTCGTTGTCCTCCACTTTTGCCAGCAGGGTAAGATAACCCAATTGATTGCCGGGCACTGAAACCGGAAACTCCAGACTGGCAGAACCATTTTCGATGGATGCCTGTCCGACCTTAAGCAAACTGAAGGTTCGGGGAACATAGAAAACAACGTCAAGTTTTTCAACCGGAACCCATTGATTGTCTGGTCCTGGTTCATAAGCTTTCAGGTTAGCCATTTTTTGCCCTTCTTTTTGGGAAAATGATAATTCCATCCTCAGGGGTTTCACGGCTGTAGTACCCGAGGCCTTGTTATAATTGTCTTTTCCTGAAAATGATGCATCAAATGAATAAACTCCTTTCACTCCGCCAGTATTGAATATTTCATCAGGAATTTCGATAGTCACTTTGCCTTTCTCATTGGTCACTGCTGAGCCCAGCGATTTTTCGGTATTACCCTGTACAATTCTGAAATTTATTTCCATTCCCTGAAGTGGTCGAAACCTTCCGTCAATCTTTGCACGCAAAGTGGCAGTGAGATTACTGACTGAATCAATATGGAAGTAATCCAGTTTGAGCGATGGTTCGATCTTGCCATCATCCTGAGCCATGATGCTGGGAGCTGATGCAAGCATGGTAAGAAGAATTAGCCAGGTTGCAATGACATCACTTTTTTTACGCAGTTTGATCACCTTTTTCATTTGTTTTTCAAAAACAATCTTCCGCAATCTCGAATAGTCCTTTTCTTCACCGGTTCGCACTACCGGGATAATTGGAATAAACTTCGAAAAGAGATAGAATAGTAAGATAAAAAGCGCGATACCAGCGAATGTCAACGCCCACTCTACCCAGGTGGCAGAATACTGAACATATTCCGGACGGAGGTCATGCAGTGGCAACAATGGTGTTTCAAGGGTTGGAATAATAATCAGATAGCGTTTCACCCATAGCGCCAATACTGCAATAGCGGCAGCAAATGCGATTGAATTGATGTTGCGGAATTTTGGGACAGTCACAATGATAATGGGCAACAAAACCCCGATGAAAACAGCAAAGACAAACAGGTGCCAGTATTCACTGGGGTTAAACAGCCTGTATAGCACCTCCATGTCCCATTTGATGGAACCATACCAGCTGGTAAGGTATTCGCTGAAGGTGAAATAGCCGTACATGGCACCCAAAACGATCATGATGATGCCAAGATAGTTGAAATGAATCTTCGTAATCTGCGATTCCAGATGGTAAACCTTCCTGAAAACCCACATGACAACAATCAGCACACCGGTACCGGAATAAACAGCCGCGATGACGAAGTAGGGGGCGAAAATGGTACTATGCCAACCCGGGCGCAGGGTCATGCCGAAAATCCAGGCCAACACAGAGTGAACCAAAATGGCCAATGGGATGATGACAATAGATAACAGATCGGTTGCTACATTGAGTAACTCTTTTTGCTTGGTTGTATCCTTGTATCTCACCGACAGGAATTTGTAGATGGGATTGCGCCACCTGGCATTCTTTACAGGATTATCGCGGAGGATGGCGAGATCGCGTATCATGGCCAGATACAGAAAGATAATACTGCCTGATAAATAAGTAGTGATGGCGATGACATCCCAGATGATCGGCGACTGGATTCTTCCGAATAGAATTAAATTAGGTAAACGGTCGAGTCGCCCGATACACAGCAGGATATAAGTTGGACCGATCATGGTTGATATCACGGTAATCATTTCTGCCATGCGGATGATGGGCGTTCGCCACGGAACCCTTAACAAATGAAGTATTCCGGAAATGAGTGCACCCGCATAACTGATCCCGATGAAAAAGATGAAATTGACAATGTATAATCCCCACACAACATTGTCGCGCATACCGGTTACGATATGCCCATCAACAATTTGCACGTATAAAGCATACATGCCAAAACCGATGACCATTAGAAGAAATACAATAAGGGCAACCCCTTTTTTGCTCATTTTCTCGAGCTGAGGTTTAAATGTATACAGATTCTGCTGTGTTTTTTCGTCCTCGTACATATCTCGTATTTATTCGGTTATTTTGGCTTCTTTTTTATAAAGGGCAATTTCCTCTTCACTCAGGTTTTCAAATCCAACCTGATAATCAAAGGCGCGGTCAACGGCTGGCAGGTAATAGACACTGGGTTCTGTGCCAAGTTCTTCCATAAACCGATATGCTGCCCTGGTATTGAGCAATTCACTGAATCTGACTGTATCCGTTCCATTGGTGACCGCATCCTCGTTTTTATCACCATAATAAAATACGCCGTTGGGACAGGATTTTACACATTCGGGTAATTCGCCAATTCTAACCATGTCGGGGCAGAAATCACATTTACTCACGGTACCCATTTTTGGAGGAGAACTGGTTTCAGGCGAATAGGCAGCCTGATTGACACTTTTGTCCATTTTTGGTTCTTCCCAATTAAATACCCTTGACGAATAGGGACAAGCAGCCATACAAAATTTGCAACCAATGCACCGGTCGTTGTCAATCAGTACAATTCCGTCGGTACGTTTAAAAGTAGCGCCAACCGGGCAGACCTTCACACAAGGCGGGTTGTTGCAATGAAGGCATGGTTTTGGAAACCAATATGGTGACATTTCTTCTGAGTCTCTCAACAGGTAAAACTTGATCCATTCCATGTGGGGTGGCAGATGATGCATTTTCTGACAACCTTGCAGGCATTTTCTTGCATTCCGGCATTTTGCAAGGTCAATCACCATCACCATTTTTTTATTCGGTAGTCCCTCTCTGGCCTCCAGATTCCCGGCTGGCTGACAGCAAATGTGTCCTTTATCTACTTCAACCAGTTTGCCATCGGGTGTGAGCAATTTCATTTTCTCACCAGTCTCCTTGTTTTCAGGGCCAGTGAAGGCTGAAATAACATTTCCTCCGCTGGCAATCAATGCGGTTGCGCCAGCTGCAATGCCAAGTCTCAGGAAATTTCTACGATTTGAAATAGGACGTTTCATAGTTGATGAAGTTCATGGTTTTAAAACGGCAAATCTAATTGTATAAGTATTCAGTACTCGCAATATGATCCGGCAATTTTGACGGTTTTCAGAGGATATATAATCAGTTTAAAGTGGAATTAAACTTTGTTTTTGATTGATATATGTCAATTTTGCATTAATTTTATGCCCTTAATTGTCAAAGAAAATTCCACATGTCAGAATATTTTGAAAAAACACCACGAAGTTGTCAGGGTTGCCAAAGTTTGTCTTCTTTGTTTAGTCTGTTAAGTAAAAAAGAATTGCAGCTTGTGGATGCAAACAAGGTTCATGTGAATTTCAAGGCTGGGGAAACCATCAAGAAACAGGGAACATTTATGTCGCATGTACTTTCGGTAAACAGTGGCCTCGCAAAATTATATATCGAAGGAATCGAAGGGAGGTTTGCCATTTTACGGATTGTGAAGCCCACCAGTTTCATCGGTGGCCCGGGAATCTATTTTGACCAGCGGCATCATTTCACTGTTACAGCACTTATTGACTCCTCTGTTTGTTTTATTGATCTTCAGATTTTCAAAGAGATACTCAGAGGGAATCAGGCTTTTGCAGAAGAATTTCTAAAGGATTTCAGCCGCGATGTGCTCGCGGTGTACAACAGGTTGATCTACCTTACCCAAAAACAAATGCCTGGCAGAATGGCTGATGCATTACTTTACCTTTTCGACGAGATATTTCAGCAGCCCAGATTTCCGATGATCCTTTCACGGTTTGATCTGGCCGATCTCTCAGCAATGTCGAGGGAAAGCGCTGTGAAAATTTTACGCGATTTCCAGAAAGAGGGGCTAATCAGAATATCAGACCATGAGATGGAACTCGTAGATGAAGATGCGCTCCGCAAAATCAGTCGCATAGGGTAGTTTTCAATAATACTATTCACATCCCCGCCATTTCGCCATTTCACTATTTCACTATTTTATTCGTATCTTCGTGTAAATTTTCATCCACATGGAAGATCCCCGCCCCGATTATATCAGGATGTCGCCGGTTGAGCGCTTGATGCCTCAGGAAGAAATGCTTGAAGTAGCCCGACAGCCCAGCAATTTGCTGATCGGTGTTCCAAAAGAAGTGTCGGTGCAGGAAAACCGGGTTTCACTCGTTCCCGATGGTGTCGCTCTTTTGTGCCGTAACGGACATCAGGTGATGGTGGAAGCCGGTGCCGGCCTTACTGCACATTTTACTGATCATGAATACAGTGAAGCCGGCGCTCAGGTTGTTTACTCACCCAAGGATGTTTATAAAGCTGACATTATCCTCAAGGTGGGGCCGCCAAACAGGGAAGAAATTGACATGTTCCGTCCAAAGCAAACTGTTTTTTCTGCCATCCAGATTGCCATGCAATGTGAAGAGTATTTCAGGGCGCTTCTCTCGAAAAAAGTTACTGCACTGGCATTTGAAACCATCCGGGATAAAACGAACCAATTGGCCATCATCCGGGCAATGAGTGAAATTGCTGGCAGTACTTCTATTTTTATAGCGGCTGACTATCTTGCCAGCTCTGACTTTGGCAGGGGAGAAATGTTCGGTGGCTTTACCGGGATCACTCCATCGGAGGTGGTCATTATTGGTGCAGGTACTGTTGGTGAATTTGCTGCCCGTTCAGCCATTGGACTGGGCGCGTTGGTGAAAGTTTTTGATAATTCTGTATATCGCTTGCGACGACTTCAAAGTAATCTGGGTATGAGGGTGTTTACCTCTATCTTACACCCCAAGGCGTTAGTTGAGTCGCTTCACACTGCAGATGTACTGATCGGAGCCATCCATGCCAGGGAAGGGAAAACGCCATGTATTATCAGCGAAGAAATGATCAGGCAGATGAAGGATGGTGCGGTAGCCATCGATGTAAGTATTGATCAGGGAGGTTGCTTTGAGACCTCCCATCCGACGACCCATAAATCACCGGTTTATAAGGTGCATGGTGTAACCCATTATGCAGTACCGAATATTCCTTCAAAAGTTCCTCATACTGCATCACTGGCTTTGAATAATATTATTGTTCCGATCATCCTCGACATCGGCACAGAGGGGGGCATTGAGAACCTGCTCAAACGCGATTATGGTGTCAGGCAGGGGGTGTATATCTATAATGGTATCCTCACCAATCAGTTTATCAGCAAATCGTATAACCTTCCATTTCAGGATATCAGTCTCCTGATGGCTGCTTTTCACTGATCTATTCCTGCCTCTTCATGAAGAATCTATCCAATCGGATCATCACCATCAGCAGGACACCGATTTTCTTCGGAAATGGTTCACTTTCATCAATAGATAAGGTGGTTGCCAAATTGCGTCCGGACTGTATTTTTATTCTGGTTGACGCAAATACAAAGAAATATTGCCTTCCGCTGCTAATGGAAACAACAGATTCACTGGAAACTGCGCAGGTGATTGAAATAGTTGAAGGGGAGAGTGCCAAATCACTGCAACATGCCGAAAAAATTTGGTATGATCTGTCGATTTCGGGCGCCGGACGCTCAAGTTTGCTGATAAACCTCGGAGGTGGTGTAATCAGCGACCTTGGGGGCTTTATAGCTGCAGGATACCATCGCGGGATCAGCTACGTCAATATTCCTACAACCCTCATGGGACAGGCAGATGCTGCTATCGGAGGTAAGACTGCTGTTAATCTTGGCCATCTTAAAAATCAGGTTGGTTTTTTTTATGCAGCAAAAGCTGTTGTCATTTTTCCCGGATTCCTTCATACTTTACCACTCAGGCACAAACGTTCCGGAATTGCTGAAATTATAAAATGTGCCCTCATCAGCAATCCGGCATTGTGGAAACAGATGAAAAAAAATCCTGTAAACCGGCTGCTGGAACTGTCTGTTGAAAGTACCCTTTGGCAGGAACTGATTCTGGCAGCGGCTACTTTTAAAAACAGGGTGGTGGTTAAAGATTACCGGGAATTGAAACTCCGTAAAATCCTCAATTTCGGACATACAATCGGCCATGCATTTGAAGGGTATTCAATGGGGTCAGGGAACCCACTTCTTCATGGAGAAGCCGTGGCTGCGGGTATGATATGTGCCGCATATCTGTCGCATCGAAAAACCAGTCTTTCCCTGTCTGACATGGAAGAAATAACCTCCTATATCCGTGATGGCTTCAACTTTTTACCGTTTGAGTCCTTTTCAAAACCGCCGTTGATGGACATCATGATGCACGATAAAAAAATGCATGGAAGCCGGCTTCTTTTTTCCCTGATTTCAAAGCCGGGAGTGCCGGTTATCAATGTTCCGTGCGATCAGCGTGAAATTATTGAAGCCATCGATTACCAAAGTAGTTTATACACTTGAAATAGAGATATGAAAAGTATTGTCATCAGCAAACCGGATAAAAAGTTGCGAGGAAGTATCCAACTGCCAGCCTCAAAAAGCATCAGCAACCGTTTGCTCATGATTCGTGCTTTGTGCGGGAAGGATTTTGTGATTAACAATTTATCGGAAGCAGACGATACAGTGTTGTTGCAAAAGCTTCTGGAAGCTGCGTTGAACGGCCATCCCCGGAAAAAGGTGATTGAGCTCGATGCCGGCAATGCTGGAACTGTGTTACGATTTCTGACATCGTTTTTGTCTATGAAGCCAGGAAAGTGGGTCCTGACCGGTTCGGAGCGTATGAAGCAACGTCCGATTGGAATTCTTGCCGATGCATTAAACCACCTTGGAGCATCTGTCGATTTTCTGGCAAAACCAGGATATCCGCCTTTACTAATCAGTGGGCGAGAGTTGTCGGGCAGGGAGTTGACCATCGATTCAGGAGTCAGCAGTCAATTCACAACGGCGCTGTTGCTAATCGCCCCGTATCTCCCTGATGGGCTTGTTCTGCATCTGAAGAACAAGGCAGTGTCGAGTCCTTATGCTGAAATGACCATCCAGCTGATGCGATTATTCGGATCGACGGTTAAAAAGAGTAAAACGCGTGTACATGTGATGCCAGGTAGATACAACCCCATGGATGTAACGGTTGAATCAGATTGGTCGTCGGCAGCCTATTGGTATGAGGCAGCCGTTTTTGCCGATGAAGTTGATCTCGAGCTGAAAGGGTTGCAGTTTGAAAGCCTCCAGGGAGATTCGATGTTACCGGTTATTTACCAGAATTTCGGGATCAGGACTGAGTTTACTGATTTGGGGATCCGTTTGACCAAAACAGCAAAAAAAATTGATGGATATTATTTTGATTTTATAGATTATCCTGACATCGCTCAGGCTGTGATAGCAACCTGTGCAGGCCTTGGTATCCGGGGCCGTTTTGAAGGTGTGCAAAGCCTGCAAATCAAGGAGACTGACCGTTTACGTGCCATGAAGATTGAAATTGAAAAACTCGGGATCCATATCACTTCTTCCGGTCAGGGCGATCTGATTACTGCGCTTGAGATTAAACCGATAAAACCATCTTTCCCCGAAGGACTTACCCTTGAAACCTATGGCGATCACCGAACCGCGATGACCTTGGCTCCTTTCGCCTTTAAAACGGGAACACTTAAAATTCTGAACCCGGATGTGGTGGTAAAATCATACCCGGGTTTCTGGGAAGACATGAAATCAGTCGGATTTATCATTGAACCTTCTTCAAAATAATTCCAGACCATAGATTATCAAATGTAGTTGATTTTTAAACACATTGTCATGAAAATACTTTCCATTTTGCTGCTAGTGATTTCGATAACTGCGAAAATCCATTCCCAGTCAACCATCACCATAGGCACAGGTACGGATTCACAAAATAAACCATTTGATATGTGGTATGGTTATACAAGGTCGGCGGCTATTTAGGGTCTGCTGATTTTATCTGAACATCTTCTGATTCAGCTAATTTGGCTATATTTACGGAGTTAAAACTGCAAGGAAATATGGCAAAAGCTCAAAAAAACCGTGCATCTAAAAATCCTTACATCAGTCCAAACCAACTAACACTGGTTGGATTTGAG
>JBAXFM010000098.1:0-16547 GCA_037139855.1 Bacteroidota bacterium | reverse complement strand
ATGCTGCTGCAACCGTTTGTTGAAAATGCCATCTGGCACGGACTGATGCAAAAAGCAGGGGAAGGAACAATTGTCATTGACATTAAACTGGCAGATGATGAATTCCTGAACATCTCCATTACCGATGATGGCATTGGCCGGGAAAAAGCCTCCCAATTGAAAAGTAAATCAGCCACCCACAAATCCCATGGATTAAAAGTAACCTCCCAACGCATTGAAATGATGAACAAACTCAATTCCAGCGGGGCGAAGGTGAATGTTGTTGATTTGAAAGATGAGCAAGGCCTTGCAAACGGAACCAGGGTGGAATTGATTATTCCATTTTAAAAATATGTCAAAAGTCAAAATGCAAAAGTCAAATGGCAAAAGTGGCCGGTTATTTTGCCTTTTGAATCTGCATTTTGCATACTTTTGAATGATAATTCACCATGTATTTATTTCAAACCAAACTCCTATGAAAATATATCGATTATTCCCCTTATTTATAGCGTCTGTATTCATCCTTTCACAATGTAAATCACCCGTGAATAAACTAACCTACCCGGAAACAAAACAAGGAACCCAAACCGACACTTATTTTGGAACAACCGTTGCCGATCCTTACCGCTGGCTCGAAAACGACACTTCAGCAGAAACAAAGGAATGGGTTAAAAAAGAACAGGATTTTACCGAAAATTACCTTTCGAAAATTCCATTCAGAGACCAGATCCGGAACCGGTATAAGGAACTGCTGAACTATGACAAGTATTTCGGCGCCTTTAAAGTTGGTGATTATATGATATTTACTAAGCAGGAAGGACTTCAGAACCAGTCTGTTTATTATATCCAGAAAGGATTGGATGGAGAAGCAAAAGTACTGATCGATCCCAATAAATTATCCGATGACGGCTCGGTATCCGTTGCATTGGATGGTGTTTCCAATGACAAGAAATACATAGCGTACCATATAAATAAGGGCGGGAGCGATTGGCAAACCATGTACATCATGGAGATTGCGACGCAAAAAAAACTGGACGATCAGCTCGACTGGTTAAAATTCGGCGGTGCAGCGTGGCAAGGCTCAGGGTTTTACTACAGCCGTTACGATAAGCCGGCTGCCGGTACGGAACTTTCTGCAAAAAGCGAATTCCAAAAAGTATATTATCACAAACTGGGAGATAAACAGGAACAGGATTTACTGGTATTCGAAGACAAGGCAAATGCTCAAAGGTATTATTACACCCAGGTTACCGAGGACGAGCGCTACCTTTTCATTTATAAATCGCCCGGAACTGATGGTACAGAAGTCATTTACAGGAATCTCTTCAACGGGCAAAAAGAGTTCAAACTTTTGTTTAAAGGATACGAATTCAACTACAGTGTCCTCAATAACCTTGGCGATCAGTTACTTGTAAACACCAATAACGGGGCAGGAAATTACAAGGTGGTGCAGGTTGATCCGAATCATCCGGAAAAGTCGTTGTGGAAAGATATTATTCCTGAAAAACCGGAGAAACTGGAATCAACCTCGATGCTTGGCGGTAAACTCTTTGTGAGCTACCTGAAAGACGCCAGTACCAAAATCTACCAATACAAACCAGACGGCACCCTGGATCACGAAGTGACCCTGCCCGCCATCGGGTCAGCATCCGGGATCGGCGGATTTAACAGTGACACCTATGCCTTTTACGATTTCTCGTCTTTTACCTATCCCCCTTGCATTTACCGCTATGATATAGCAACAGGTAAGTCGGAAGTGTTTAAAAAATCCACTCCCAAGGCGAATATTGATGATTTCGAAACAGAGCAGGTTTTCTACACCAGCAAAGATGGTACGAAAGTTCCCATGTTCCTGGTACACAAAAAAGGGCTCAAACTTGACGGGTCGCATCCTACATTTCTTTATGCTTATGGCGGATTTGGCGCCAGTTCTACCCCCTATTTTTCCAATTCTAAGGTTATCCTGTATGAAAATGACGGGGTATATGCGGTTCCCAATATCCGGGGTGGTGGCGAATATGGAGAAAAATGGCACAAAGGGGGCAATTTGCTGAACAAACAAAACTGTTTCGATGATTTTATTGCCGCAGCAGAATACCTGATCGATAAAAAATACACCTCGAAGGAAAAACTGGCCATCAACGGCGGTTCAAACGGCGGATTGTTGGTCGGGGCTGTGATGACCCAGCGTCCCGACCTGTTTAAAGTGGCTATCCCCGAAGTTGGTGTGATGGACATGCTTCGTTTTCAGAAGTTTACGGTTGGTTGGGGATGGTCGGTGGAATATGGTTCAAGCGACAGCGCCAAATATTTCCCATACCTGTATAAGTATTCTCCGCTGCACAATATCAAGGACGGCATTGAATATCCTGCCACCCTGGTGGTCACTGCCGATCATGACGACCGCGTAGTGCCAGCCCATTCGTTCAAGTTTATTGCCACCCTGCAGGCCAAACAGAAAGGTCCGAATCCTGTCCTCATCCGCATCGAAATAAACCAGGGTCATGGCGCCTCCGGCGCTTCACTCTCAAAAATCATTGAGGGTGAAACCGATAAATGGGCGTTTATGTTTTATAACATGGGCATTGAACCGAAAGGCAAGTAAAAAGAAAATTAAGTCAAAGGGCAAAATGCAAAAGTCAAATGGCAAAAGTGACCGGTAATTTTGCCATTTGACTTTTAACTTTTGACTTTTGACTTTACTGTGCATCTCCAACCATTGGTAAAACCCTACCGGTTACCAAATAATTCCTACCGGTTACCAATTCCCGCTTTACTTTCCTTCTCTCCCGATCTATATTTGCTCGTCATTTGTCATTTGTCATTTGTCATTTGTCATTTGTCATTCGTCATTTGTCATTCGTAAATCGTAAATCAAATCTCCTCCCATGAACTGTATCATCATCGACGACGAAAAACACTGTACCAAAACCCTCACCAACCTGTTGGAAACCTGGTTCCCGGAAGTGAAAATTATGTCGACCTGCCATGAATCAACCAAAGCCTATGAGTTAATTCAGCGCTCTCGGCCTGATTTTATATTCCTCGATATTGAAATGCCAATGATGAATGGATTTGATCTGCTCGCAAAATTTGATCCGCTTGATTTTGAGGTGATCTTCACAACCGCCTATGATTCATATGCCGTTAAGGCAATCAAGTACAGCGCACTCGATTACCTGCTCAAACCGATAGACATCGACGACCTTGGATGTGCCATAGAGAAAATCAGGAGCAAACACAGTTCAATCAGCCGGTCGCAGGTTCAGATGGCTATTGCGGTGCACAACAAACAAGTCCCGGATACTATTGCGTTGCCGACTGTAAACGGTTTGGCTTTTGCCTCCGTCAATGACATTGTTTATTGCATAGCCGAAGGAAGTTATACCCGTTTGTACATGAAGGATGTAAACGAAATCATTCTTTCAAGAACATTGGGGAGTGTGGAGGAAATTTTAACAGATTATCATTTTTTCCGGATTCATCACTCCACGCTGATTAATTTAAAACAGGTTAAAAAATACATCCGGGGCGATGGTGGCGAGCTGATGATGAGCAATGGCAATTGTCTGAAATTAGCCCGTACCCGTAAAACAGATTTTCTGAATGTATTTATAAGCATTTGATTTATATTGAATTAATAATTTGTAAGCTATGAAAATGTTAAAGTTGATAAATTGAAATACGAATTTCTGACAGTGGTATTATTTATTTTTTTACTTTTAAAGTTTTATTTCGGATAATAGTTTGATCTTTTTACAGACATATTATTTTGATCAGAAATAAAATCAATCAATTCTAACCTAAAAATTAATACTCATGAAAGTAATTGGAAAATTTATACTCCTGGAAGAAAACGAATTTGCTTCCTGGCTGAATATGCAGCATGTTACACGCAAAATCGGGCTGGTACAACAGCATCATACCTTTATTCCTTCTTACCAACATTTTACCGGTGACAATCATTTCAAACTTTGCACCGGTATGGAAAGTTCGCATATGGAGAGAGGGTTTGCCGAAATAGCACAGAACTTCACGACATTTCCCGACGGGACCATCATGGTTTGCAGAAACTTAAACACTGTTCCGGCAGGGGTCAAAGGCGCAAACAGCAATGGAATCTGCATTGAAAACGTTGGAAATTTCGATCAAGGAGGTGACACCATGACAGGAGAGCAGAAGAATTGCATCATTTCGGTTACAACTGCACTTTTGGCTAAATTTCAATTGACGGCCAGCGATCAAACCGTGGTTTACCATCATTGGTATGATCTCACCCTTGGAACAAGGATCGCAAAAGAAGGAACCGGAACAACAAAAAGCTGTCCGGGAACCAATTTCTTCGGAGGAAACACCGTGGCAACTTTCAATGCTAACCTACTACCATTGCTTGGGTAAGGTTCAGATGGTAAAATGGTAAAATGAAAAATGGTAAAATGAGCGCGAACGCACCATTTTACCATTTTTCATTTTAGTATCTGCTGGGAACAAAAGTTTGTTCCGACATGGGGGGACGCACATAGGCTTTGTCGTGCTCAAGGGGTGGCAGGACAATTTTTTCGCGAGGCACATCTTCATATGGAATCAGGCTCAGCAGGTGTGAAATACAGTTGAGACGGGCTTTCCGTTTATCATCAGCCTGAACGACAAACCAGGGGGATTGTTTTGTGTCGGTATAAGCAAACATTTCATCCTTTGCCTTGGAGTAATCAATCCATTTGGTGCGTGATTCCACATCCATGGGGCTGATTTTCCATCGCCTGGTGGGATCGTTTATCCGCTGAATAAACCGTCGTTCCTGCTCCTTGTCATTTACAGAGAACCAATATTTGATGAGAATAATGCCTGAACGGATCAGCATATTTTCAAAATTCGGGCATGAACGCAGAAAGTCCCAGTATTCAGCCTCGGAGCAGAAACCCATTACACGCTCCACCCCTGCCCTGTTGTACCAGCTGCGGTCGAAGAGTACCATCTCACCTGCGGCAGGCAAATGGGGCACATAACGCTGAAAGTACCATTGGGTCTTCTCCTTTTCGGTAGGAACACCCAACGCAACCACCCGGCAAACACGTGGATTCAGGCTTTCTGTAATCCGTTTGATTGAACCTCCTTTTCCGGCAGCATCGCGCCCTTCAAACAGGATTACCACACGAAGTCCTTTGTATTTGACCCACTCCTGAAGCTGCACCAGTTGTACCTGTAATTTGGCCAACTCGTCTTCGTAGGTTTTTTTTGGCAACTTATCAATGCCATCTTCTTCAGGATTAGTAAGAGGCGGTTGAAGCACAAGCACTGCATCCTCCTTTTTCTTCTCTTTCTTTACTTTTTCTTTCGGTTTATCTTTTTTGTGGCCCATGGGAAAAGAGTTTAAATGACGAATTACAAATGACGAATTACGAATTACGAATTTAGGGAGAAATAAGCCAGATGTTATATTCTGGAGTAAATATTTTTTTGTTCAAAAAATTATCGATCGAATTTTAAACTAAATGGAATCATACCAGCAGAGATTCTCTGATGGATTCATTGAGGTAATTTCGCTATCTTTGCGCCACAGAAAAATTTACTATGTTTTTAAGGTTTCCCCTCCTTTTCACTGCACTGGTCCTTATGCTCTGTTCCCTCCACAGCCAACCCCTCCCCTCTGGCAATGATGAGGATGTCCTCCGGCAGGTGGTGGCAAAGGGCTATGAAAATGTACGGTTGATCCAACGCAACGACACCCTCTTTATAGGCCTGGAAAACCGGGTATGGAGGTGGGAACCACGGGCTGCTGCCGAGGTATTCAAACTGGTGATGCCCCATGTTGACAGCTCCGGGGTAGTATCCCTCACCTTCCTCTACACGGGGATACCGGTCACGACGGTTATCGTTTCTCGCAAACAATATAACAATCTCCTGGCTGGCCGGCTAACATGCGCCGGCTTTTCCGATTCGGTGGTGGCTTTGTTATCCGACAGGGGATACCGATCGTCGGTGGGTCATAAGCATGCGGTGAATCCCTCCTTCAATAAATTTGATGTAGTGGTAAGCCCGCAACTTAAGTTCCAGTTTGGCAATTTTGTGCATCCGTTGGAACTGCAGTTCAATGTTGCCCCTGCCGTGCAAATCTCCTTTTTAAAAGGCATGTCGTTCACCGGCCAGATCATCCTGCCGGTTTACAACAACCTTATCGGCGACCCCGAAGGCAACACGATTCGCCCCGGACTGGTGGTTCTATCACAGTCCTTCCGTCTCCCCTACCAATTCTTTACGACGGTAAGCGCCGGATATTTCACCCGGAGCCGGTACGGGTTGAACGGGGAGGTACGCAAATACCTGTTTAACGGGAAGATGGCTGTTGGCGCTACCCTTGGATATACCGGACAGATGAAGTTGCTCGAAGGCAAATTCAACTACACCCCGGTTGATGCGTTTACCTGGTTTGCAGATGCCTCATGGCGGTTTGCACGATACGACCTCACCATCCATGCTGGGTTTGGCGGTTTTATCGACGGCGACCAGGGATGGCGGGTGGATATCAGGAGGCAATTCGGTGAAGTTTCTATCGGGTTCTTTGCGATGCAAACCGGTACGGTGACCAATGGCGGATTCAATTTCATTGTGCCACTGCCACCCCGAAGGTACGGAACCAAAAACATAATCCGCATCAGACCTGCCTCTTACGTACCCTGGGAATACCGTGCGAAAGGGCTTCCATCCTATGGACGAACCTTCACGACCGGCACCGGACCAGAGGAGATGATGCTCAATATGCACCCCGATTATATAAGGACACAGTTAGGTAAACAAATCATTGTTCATTAAAATTTGAAATATTTTTTTTACAATCAGCATCAATACTGGAAAAAAGTTTTATCTTTGACCTTTATTCCAAAAAACATCAACAATTAACCCAAAAAAAATTGACCAATAATAACCAGAAAGTCATGAAAAAGAACATCAGGAACACGATTTTTATTGCGCTACTGCCGTTTTGTTTACTTCTGTTCACGGAAGGCTGCAAAAAAGCATCAGATACCACTGTTCAGGAACAATCAAATGGTGATTTAATGCTAAAGGGCAGCGTTTTGAATGCGACAACGCATGCAGGAATCGCCAATGCCAGGGTTTATTTTTCCGGTCAAACGATGCTGACCACCGATGCAGATGGCAATTATAAATTAAATTGCAAAACTACGGGCTGTGGCTCCTTCGACGTTCGGGTTATGGCTGATGGATTTGGCTATGGGTTTGCATCGGCAACCATCGGCAGCAATGCAGCCATGGTCAATACCATCCTGCTCACGCCGCTGAATGCTCCGGTCTCCATTGGCTCAACAGGCGGCACGCTTAGCATCAGCGATCCGGAAAGTCTTACCGCTGGCAGCAAAACGATACTGACCATCGCGGCAGGTACTTTCTCAAACAACACCAGTATTTCCCTTACACGTTTTACAGGCATCGAGGTTCCTGGTTATGCACCGGTCAACACGCTGAACCTGTGTGCGGTAAATCTTAGCCCTGCCAGCGCCCTTCCCGGCAAAGCCCTTGAATTAACTTTTGCATTGCCTTTCACCGATGCGGGTATCGACAACCTGCCACTGATGAAATACAACTTTGAGACAAATGTTTGGGATATGGTTGCAGGTGTTCAGGCACAGGTTAACCATGCCTTGAACACTGCCACGGTTGAAGTTGCCTCCTTTGGCACCTATTCACTGGCGGTTGCCGGCAGTTTTTCTGAATCAAATGGCGCTAATGGATCTGCTACCACTTTAAAACTTGACCCGTCCCTTTCTACCATCGATTTTTCATACCTGGCCAAAAACACATACCCGGGCGGTACACCGGCCTCCATTTCGTTGTCGTATCTGAAAAACATTGCCTCACAAAACACACGGCTCAACGGAGCCCGGATTCGTTTTGATGACAACACCCTTTATACTTTCAATTACATCGGTTCCAAACCGGATTCACTTGCACCGGTGAAATCAACCATGGCTGGCTTTTACCGCTGGGTTCCCAAGGTGAGTTATGCCGAGCAGGAAATGCCGATGAACACCATCCTTCATGGGGTGTCAGTAACCGGAATTATCATCAAAAACGTATATTCGCCCTTAAGTGGATATGAATATGTTCATGATCAGGGAGGCGGAGGAAAGTAAGAAAGTACGAATGACAAATTCCGAATGACGAATTACACGAAGTGTGCTTCCTGTAATTCGTCATTCTTTTTTATGATTTTGATGATAATAATAGCATGAAGTTGAAGGGGGGATTGATATTTCCAATTGTATTTTCTGTAGTAATATTCTCCATTTCAGGGAGGCCGCAGTCGGTTTCCGGAGTGCCGGGGTATGTGAGAATTCCGATTGCAACTTTCAATAAGGATGGTTCCATGTATTTCGGGACGAGTTTTCTGCCACAAAAGCATCTCTCCTATTCCCATTTCAACTATGATGGCATTGCTGTGTATGCAAGTTTGACGTTCCTGTCCTTTGTAGAGGTTGATCTGCGGATTACACGGCAGATAAACATTCCCGCAGGATGGAGCCATGTAGTTGATCGGGTTCCCACCATCCGGTTTCGGATTCTGAAAGAAAAAAAATGGGTCCCGGCTGTGGCTTTCGGATTTCATGATGTGATCACCTCGCTTGAAAGTGGCGCAGCCCGCCATTTTGGAGCATCATACCTCGTGGTGACCAAGAATTTTCATTTGGCGAAACTCCATCTCAACATCGGAACAACCGCAGGCTGGGGTGCTAGCAATTTTATCTGGAAAAACAATGAATTCATCGGTCCTTTCGGAGGTTGTTCCATTGGCAGCGACAAATTAACATGGATGAATCTTCTTTTCGACTACGATGGCGAAACCTTCAACACCGGTTTACGTTTTATCTGTTTCAAACACCTGTTCCTCACCGCAGCCACCATGAATTTCGATTCCTTTACCGGGACTATCAGTTACCAATTTAATCTGATCAGATGAAAGCCTTAAACAGAACCCGTATCCTATTTGCTGTATTCGATGTTTGTCTGGTAGCTTTGTGTACCCTGATAACTGCTTATCTCCACGATGGCTTCTCCCTGAATAATCGTGAGGGCTCCTACCTGTTTGCCTTTTTCACCTTTCCCCTGCTTTGGCTGATTTTATCGGTCATTACCCGTAAATTCCGCATTGGAGAACGAAGCAACCAGCGTGAAGTATTCAGCTCTGTTCTTTTTTCCAACTTCGTCATCCTATCAGTCACCACCATCGTCATCGTACTTTTCAGCGTTAACTATTTCTCCCGGTTTATCCTTTTTGGCACGGTTGTCGCCATCACTTTTTTTGAAATTCTCACCGGTTTCATTTTTGTGGCCATCCAGAATTCTGTTTTTCTCAAGGATTGGATCGGGATGGAGATTCCTGAGAAGCAAAGCTGGATCATTGCTCCCCCGCCAAGCGCTGCGTTACTTGCTGAACCTCGCAACCTCAAGGTGTTGCAGGAATCCATTACCGAGGAGGCTGGAGATGATGCCTTTCAATGGATTCAGGGGCAGATGGACGTAACCGACCCGAAAAACCTCATCCTCTCCACCAATACCCGTTTCAACATTATCAATCACCCCAATGGGTACTTTACCGGATTAGTTAACCTGCAGCGGATCAACCATCTGCGGCGTATCAATAAATTTTTTGAAACCGTCAATACCAAACTCCCTGTCGATGGCATCTTCATTGGTTGTGTGGAAACCTATCTGCTGCGCAAAATGCGTATCCTATCGAAATTACCCTTCGGGATCAATTACGCCGTGTACTCCGTCGATTTCCTCCTGAACCGCGTATGCCCGAAATTAGTTGTCACCCGCAAACTCTATTTCCTGATCACCCGTGGCAGGAAAAGGGTGATGTCGCGGACCGAAACCCTGGGACGACTGTTTTCATGCGGGTTTGATGTATTGGAAGAGAAATCCATCGGCGACCTGCTTTACTGGAAAGCACAAAAAAAACAGATTCCTTTGGTTTTGGATGACACGAACTATGGTGTTTTCATTCGGTTGCAGCGTATCGGCAAAAACGGAAAGTTATTCAAAGTGTACAAGTTGCGTACCATGCATGTGTATGCAGAGCATGTACAAGGGTATGTTTTTGATAAGCACAAGCTTGATGAGGGAGGCAAGTTCAAGGATGATTTTAGGATTACCACCCTGGGCAGGTTTCTTCGAAAATTCTGGCTCGACGAACTTCCTATGTTTATCAATGTGTTTAAAGGCGACATGAAAATTGTTGGTGTTCGTCCTCTGAGTGAACATTACTATGGTTTGTACAGCCCGGAACTCCGTGAAAAACGGATCAGGAGCAAACCGGGCCTCATTCCCCCCTTCTATGCTCAATTTCCAACCCCGGTGTCTCTGGAAGAAATTCAGAAAAACGAAATGGATTACCTGCTGGAACATGAGAAACATCCGTTCAGAACGGATTTTAAATATTTTTTCAGGGCCTTAAGGAATATCTTATTCAAACGGGCAAGGAGCAGATAATTTGGCCGGATGGTATAATTCTATTCAACCATAAAAAATGCCACTTCCAATTTGTATGTAAGTGGCATTTTTTTTTGTGACTCCGGAGGGATTCAAACCCCCAACCTGCTGATCCGTAGTCAAAAAATTGATACTTTGCCGATCTTTGCGCCAAATTATAAAGTATCAAACTATTAATTTTAAAGTATCTCATTATCAATTTATTATATCACATTATTAATTTATTAATTGAATACTTATTAATAAATAAACCCCTGTTTTATGTAGGTTTATGTTTTAAAATGTGTACTTTTGTGTGTACTTTTTAAAATTGGGAATATGAAAACAGTCAATCAGGCAGTGACAGGAATCGTACTTGAAACAAGAAAAAGTAATGCAGACGGATTACACCCGGTTAAATTGAGAGTTACGTACAATAAAGACAGGAAGTATTACACCCTGAAAGGACTTGATAATAAATCTTTATACATGACACCGGGCGACTTTGCAAACTTCCTCACCGTAAAAGGAAAAACCAAAAAGGAAAAAGCCCAAAAGAAAAAAGCCGACAAAAAAAACATTAAGCCGGGTATAGCTGGCAATGAAAAAGTAAAAACCTTTTTTACAGATAAGGAAATTAAACACCTAAGAATTCACATTGATGAGATTGAAAAAAAGGCAATGACTGTAATAAATGAAATAAAGTTATTTTCCTTCAATGCTTTTGAGGAAAACTACTTTTCAAAACCAAAAGATAAAGACGACCTTTTTTCAATCATGGAGACCACCGGCAAAGAAATGCGCGAAGCTGGCAGGATCAGTACAGCGGTAACTTTTGAAAACGGTTTGACTTCCCTTAAGGCTTTTGCAGGGTCCGATAAATTCCCATTCGAACGACTTACCGTAAAATGGTTAAAGGATTATGAAAAATGGATGATTGAGCCGCGGATCCCAAAAGGCAAAAAGAAAACAAGGGTTAACAGTCTTACAACCGTAGGTATTTATTTACGCAACGTGAGAACGGTCTTCAATCGTATTAAACCGGTCGGGGTGCCTTATCCTTTTGGTAAATCAAATAACGGTTTGTATTCGATCCCGAAAGGAAAAAACACAAAAAAGGCATTAACCCAATCCGACGTGGCAAAGATTGCAAACTACAAGGCCGTTGAAAACACGGTCGAAGAGAAAAGCCGGGATTATTGGATATTTAGTTATTTGTGTAACGGAATTAATATTAAAGACGTGGCACGTTTGAAATATGCGAACATTGACGGCGATAAAATAACCTTAGTAAGGGCGAAAACAGCCAATTCAACAGACGAACAAACCACTATTGATATAATGATTACGCGGCAAATTGGCAGAATCATAGACCGACACGGCAATAAACCAGGCACAAAAGATCAATATATTTTCCCGATCCTTCATAACAGCATGACCCCCCAGGATGAATATAAGGCCATACAACAGGCGGTACAAACCATTAACCACAATATGGTGAATGTTTGTAAGGCTATTGAAATAGAAAACGTTACAACCTATACGGCGCGGCATAGTTTTGCGACAGTTTTGAAACGGTCCGGTGCATCAGTAGAGTTTATCAGTGAATCATTAGGCCACCGAAATATGCAAACTACTCAAAATTACCTTGCAAATTTTGAAGACAAGGAAAAAATGAAATGGGCGAATGTATTGTTACCAGAAACGGACAACTAAAAAAAATGGTTATGAATGTACAATTTAACCACTGGATTAAAGAAATTGATAAGGATAAATTATTTCTTGATCAGATCAAAGATCAATTAACAGGCTGGAAAATTAACAGGTTAATGGAATATATCAATCATGAGAGGATAATGCAGCTGAAAGAGATCAACACCGTTTTAACAGTAAATCCCGGTATTGAAATTACCTTTGTTGATTACGATATGTTTGAGAGGGTTAAAATAATTGTCGAAAATTGGAAGTTACAACAGGAAAAGAATGATAATAAACCCCAAAAGACACGGCGCAACCCAACCAAGTTTAAAGCATTCCCAGAATACCTTTTGTTCAAGGAAGAAAAAGACCGGAAGGATATCGCAGACTTTCTAAAAATGTTTTTCAATGGTGCCGAAGGGAAAAAAATAGCGTGTATTCTTCAATCATTAGGATCAAAAAAAATAGATCGAAGCGGGGCTAACACAAAGCTTTATGAATCAATAAAGCAATATTATGGATTAACTGAAGGGTGTACCAAACAAGCGATAGGAAAATATGACAAGCCTGAAATATGGTTGTTACCTGAACATAAAAAAGAACATGAGGATGTACTTTCTAAAATAAACTCCTACCTTAATAATAATAACATAGATTAACAACTATCTAAATAACCCCTGATTGTCACAGCTTGACAAAGTAAAGCTGACAATCATAAAATATCATATTTCCCTTTTATACCCCCAAATCCAGGGTTAATATTGCTGCATAAAACTAAATCAGGCAGCAATATGATAAATCCATTTGAATTAATTGAGAACCGACTGAGTAATATCGAAACGCTTTTACTCAATCTGAAAGCCACCCCCACCCCTACTTCCTTAAAGGACGAATTACCCATAAATATAGATGAAGCTTGCCGCGTGACCGGATACGCGAAGCCTTCCATTTATTCAAAATTTAGCCGTAGAGGGATACCGGGATACAGGCGAGGCCAAAAGCTATATTTTTACCGTAGTGAGTTGTTGGAATGGATTAAAAGCGGCAAACGTTCAACCCTGGACGAGATCAAAGCCGATGCACTTAACAGCCTGGCACGATGAAAACCGCCATTCCCTTAGAAATTTGCGTGTTTGTCCTTCAAAATCGGTTGGTAAAGCCCTTTAAAACCTATTTGATGATGAAAAGTATCTGCCCGGGAAAATTGCACTACAATAAAAGCGAGTTGGCTCAAAAGTTGAATATTTCCGGTAAAACCTTAGAAAAACATTTAGGGCAATTGATAAAACTCAATTGGATTGGATGGGATCCAAAATCAAAGATGGTCTTTATTAGGGGTTTTGACAAAATCCGGGAAATGTACCAATTCAATAGCAGATTGGCAATAATTTGCACCCAGGCCGATTTTAAGACATTGACAGCTTTTCTTTTTGGTGCAGTGGTAAGTAATATTTTAAGAGCAAAAAAACGGCAATTATGGCAGCCTGACGCAGCGAAAAAGAGGTATGCAAAGCAATCAGGCTGCCAACCGTTGTTTTATCCGGTTGCAAACGGTTATACAGCAAAAATACTCAATTATTCTTTAAAGGGTTCTATGAAATTGAAGAATCAGGCAGAATGCGGGGGTTATATCGTCACAAAAGAGCAATTTGAGAAAACGGGTGTACTGTATTCAAACATCAACTATTTTAAAACCAAAAACCCCAACTACTATTTGTGTAAAAGATCAGGGTTGGAAATTGGTTTACAACTTCCCGATCTAATCAGTAGCAAAATGGATTTTTCACGGCGGAAGAAAAGTGCAACATTTATAAAGAGGTTAAAGGGGAATTAAATTATTAAGAGAAATCATGATGAAATTATCTAAAGAGGCGCAAAAGTTGAAAAACGACTACGCGAAACAATGGAGGTTAAAAAATCCAGGTAAGGGACATAAATATCTTATTAATTATTGGGAGCGACAGGCTAAAGAGCAATTTGTTATTAATCCCGAAGCTGTCACACTTAATCCCGAAGCTGTCACACTTAATCCCGAAGCCGTCACACTTAATCCCGAAGCCGTCACACTTAATCACGAAGCAATCAATCAGAAGGTTATTCTAAAATGTGAAAATTGTTATATATCATTTAACGCTAAGCGTATAGATGCTAAATTTTGCTCACCGGCTTGTAGACAATCATACCACCGGAGATAGTCCCGGTTCATATAAATCTGAAATCAAACCAGAATGAATACAACTTGTAAAGTTATTGAAGTCATTGACCAGTTTCTAAGTGAACAGTCCATTTGTGAGAATAGCCGCCGTACTTACCGGGCGGGTTTGGTTTACTTTTTTAGCTATCTGACAGGGTCGGAGGTTTGGAACCCAACCAAACAAAAGGAAGTGAGGTTAGTTACAGCCGCAATGGTCGTCAATTTTATAAATAATTTAAATAAAAGAAACATCAGTGTTTGCAGTACCGGAATGTATGTAGCAGTGATAAAACGTTTCTTCCTTTACACAGCGACAAAAGGCATTCATGAAAACATTGCATCAGGCATAAGAGGACCGAAGAAATATAAAGGCTTAAGTAAGGACCCGTTAACCTTATCCCAGGCAAAATTATTTTTCAACTCGATTGATCGATCAAACGACATTGGGAAAAGAAACTTTGCTATTATTTCATTGCTTCTTTTGAACGGATTGAGATGTATCGAGGTTTCCAGGTGTAACAATAAAGACCTTGTATCAAATGGAGATGTTAAAGCGATTTGGATACAAGGTAAAGGACGTGTAAACAAAGATTGTCGGGTACCAATAACGGACGAGGTGTATTTTTCCATAATGGAATATCAAAAGACAAAGCCGGAATATTCACCGGATGAACCGTTATTTCTGACTTATGGAAATCGGAACGGTAACAGCCGGATCAGTACCAGGATTATCACAAAGATTGTGTTTACCATTCTCACAAATACAGGGTTAAAAACTCCCAGGGTCACAACTCACTCGCTCCGTCACACAGCTGCAAATGTTGCAATTTCTAACGGCATGCAACTACCCGAACTAAAAGTATTCATGAGGCATTCAAGTTATAGCATAACAGAGCTTTACATTCAAGAAATAAAACAAAAAAATATTTCTGACACCCAAATAACAAAACTGTTATCAAATCTTATTCGTAATGAAGAAAAAAAAATTGAATTGCCAGTATCCCACAGTTAGCAGTACACCTATTTTAAGGGGTGAAAGGTCGAAATTTTGAGGGGTAAAAAGTGTTTTGAAAAATGAATTGTAACTTGTTCCAATCAAAGTAAAAGCGTGAATATGAGATCGTTAAAAATTCAAGGGGGTGGGGTGGTAAATTGTCTGAGGGGTAGCCTCCGAACATCGTATGCTTTAGACTATTTTCTTATGCCCATTTCACACCAATAAACTAAATAAGATATGCCAAGAATTAAGACACCGGATAAATTGAAGATCATAAAAGGGACGGATAAAAAGTACCGCATGACAGGAACCGGTTTATCAATGACAGTTTTCTCGAAGGTACCGCCGCCGCCATCATGGTTTACTCCCTTAGCCCGGAAAATTTACAAGGATGTTTCCCGGGAGTTGCTCGCAAAGAATTTGCTTCATGAGGTAGGATTAACATTGTTGGTTTCGTACTGTAACCTAATTGCCTTGCACCTTCAGTTGGAGGAAGTGATGAACCTGGAAGGTAGGATGATTACCGTCAAATCAAAGGAGGGTAGTTATGAAATGGCTTCGCCTAAGCACAAGATGAGCCTGGACGCACTCGAAAAAGCAAGACAAATAGCGGTTGAATATGGATTTACCCCACTTTCACAACAGCGGATTATTCACCAGGTAACACAAAAAGACGACAATGATAAATTTTTCAATTAATATTTTTCCCCATGAATGAACTAAATGAGGTTACTCAGGAATTGGAGCGCGGAATGTACTCAATGTATGGAGAAATTTAGGCTAATTTAATTAATGGAGTTTTCACTCAAAGACGCGCACGAAGAGAAAGAAAAAAGGTTGATAGATTTTTTAAAAAACAATTCAAAATTCTTAACGGGGTAATGATCTTCATTTTATGTTGAAAAGAGTTGCACGAAATCAAAACAGAATGTAATATTTATAAAAGAAAAATAATCATGGCAGTTAGATACAGAAATTCGTTTTACTCAATTGCTGGCATACAATGGCAAATTGATATTTTAGATTCAACCTTCAGCGGATCAGTTACATTATTTAAAACAGGGTCCGAAGGTTTCAGCCTGACATATAAGGGCATTACTGAGAGGCTTGACCCTATACTTTCATCAGCATTAACCCTTCCTTGTGAGGTCGAAAACACTGTTTTTGAATCATTCTTAATTGAAATCATGA
>JBAXFM010000097.1:0-16721 GCA_037139855.1 Bacteroidota bacterium | reverse complement strand
TGGAACCGCCATCGGCCGACTTAATCAGGTAGAGATCAATGTCAGCGCCGGTATTGACCCCGGGAAACCCCACATTCGACCATACGATGTATATCGTTCCCCTGTTTGGCCCGTTGCTGTTATCCACAGCCATGCATGGAAACGAACTCACCCGCATGTTTTTTCCAGTCATGGTTGCCCGTATTCCTTTGATATTGCTGATGATCCTGGTGGCGGGTATATAAACGCCCCCACCATCGATGGATTTGGTGAAACCGATGGCAGTTTCATCGGCGGGCCAGGAGTCGTAAATGCTCCAGGCCGCATAAACTTCGCCATTCGGGCCGGTTTGAAGATTCACCCCATGATTTAGTTTAAGCGCCGAAGCCGAACGACTAATGCAATGCGGCGACGACCATGTGAGGCCCTGATCGGCTGACCTTACAATTTCAACCTGGTTGGTGTCGATATTCCCGGGAATAAAGTTCGTCCAGGCATCGTATAAACGGCCTTTGAACGGACTTGCTGGAGAATTATCAATACAAAGATGATTTTTATCAAGCAACCCGAGACCAACCGTCGGACCCTGTCCAACCTTTACTCTTTTCCAGGTCATTCCATGGTCTTTGCTGTATGAAACAGCCTGACCGTAATCGCTTGTGATCCTGCCAACATACCACCAGCCATTCAATCCGATGGCTGTGGCAGGGTCGCCGGCATTGATGCCATTCACACCCTGGGTTGAACCCGCCCAATCCTGGCCATTATCTATGGAATACAATGCATCAGCGCCAAAAGGCGTTTCGGCATAGCCGGAAATCCAGCTGCTCGAATTGTTGGAGTTCAGCACAACGTTTTCATCCGCAGGATCAATGAAAATTGAATTTTCGCTCTGGGTAACGTCGGTTTCGCCGGTAACGGGAATGTCGGGGGAGTTTTGTATGAAGGACGAATGACGAATGACGAATGACGAATGGTGGGAATCAGAAGGCTGGTTATATTCATTTATGCTTGATCCGGTATAGCGGGCGGGTGGGACGATGGTTTGTGGATTGGCTTTAACATATCCCAGCTGAACCATCCGCGACCAGTAACCAATGTTATCGACCATGGTGTTAACCTTGCCTTTCCCGGCAGGGGTTATTACGGGCAACATCCTGGCCGTTTGTGAAAAAGCAACACCCGAACCCAACATTAAAAGCAAAACGGGGAGAACTATATATATTTTCATGAATAAGTCATTTTCAAAACAATACAAAGTTACTTAAAAACCCGGTCACTTGTCATTCGTCATTTGTCACTTGTCATTCATCACTCGGATTTGCCACGCTTTTTTGTATATTTGCCTGAAACATTAATCTTTCTGACCCAATGATATCGGCTATCATCATCCTATTAATCTTGTTTTTAATTAACGGAGCCTTCGTCATGGCTGAGATTGCGCTGGTTTCAGCGCGCAAATCAAAGCTCGAACTCGATGCCCGTCGCGGCGACAAACTGGCTCAACTCGCGCTTGACAATGCCAATGCCCCATCCCGGATTTTATCTACCATGCAGATCGGCATCACCCTTATCGGCATTCTGACGGGGGTTTATTCAAGCGATGAAATCGCCCATGGAATGACCTTTCTGCTGTTGAGCCTGGGGATGAGTCCTGCGTTAAGCCATTCCCTGTCACTGACATTTGTGGTAATCATCGTCACCTTTGTTTCCATGCTCATCGGTGAACTGGTTCCAAAGCGAATCGGGCTGATCAATGCAGAAGGCATTGCAAAAGCAACCGTAAGGCCATTGCTGTTCATTACCAATGCCGTTTATCCTTTCACTTTTATCCTTTCAAAAGCCGGGGACGGAATACTCTGGATATTGCGCATAAAACCTTCTGCTGAATCAAAGGTGACCGAGGAAGAGATCAAGGCCATGGTTCAGGAGGGAACCGAAGACGGGGAGGTTCAGGAAATTGAACAGGACATTGTTGAACGTGTTTTTCACCTGGGCGACCGGAAGGTATCATCGCTGATGACCCATCATTCCGACCTCGAATGGATTGATATTCATGACACTTCAGAGGTTATCCGGAACAAAATGCGGGCAGATTTGCATTCCGTTTATCCCGTGTGTGAGGATGATCTTGATAACGTTGTAGGTGTTATTTTTATCAAGGATCTTTTTCTGGAAAACATTTGCGATGCAGATTTCAACATTAAAAATCAGGTAAAACCGGCCCAGTTTGTTCATGAAACCCTAACCGCGTATGAAACACTTGAAATTTTTAAGCAAAACAAAATCCATTATGGGTTGGTGGTTGACGAATACGGTTCAACGGTTGGGATGGTCACGCTGAATGACATCCTCGAAGCGCTGGTCGGCGATTTCAACGAACCCAACCCCGATGAGCCGCAGATTAACCAACGCGACGACGGATCGTGGCTTGCCGATGGCCAGATGTCGTTTTATGAATTTGCCTATGAATTCAACATTCAGGGATTTGATAAAAATAAAATCAAATTCGATACCCTTGCCGGATTGGCCATGAGCATTCTCAAGCATATCCCGAAACCCGGCGAAAAATTTACCTGGAAAGATTTTGAATTTGAAATTGTAGACCTCGACGGCAACAGGATAGATAAACTAATCATCAAAAAGAAGGAGGAATAAAACCAGCCCAGATCAATTTGACTTTTGACTTTGACTTTTGACCTTTGACTTTTGCTTTTTGACTTCCCTTAATACGCCCACTTCACCCAAATGCTTCCCCAGGTAAACCCGCCTCCGAAAGCAGCAAGAATGATGTTATCGCCTTTCTTCAGTTTGTTTTCCCACTCCCACAGGCATAATGGGATGGTAGCATCGGTGGTGTTGCCATAGCGGTCGATGTTGATCATAACCTTCTCTTTGCCAACGCCCATCCGGCGGGCAGTTGCATCAATAATCCTCAGATTGGCCTGGTGAGGTACCAGGTATGAAATATCATCAGCGGTAAGGTTATTCCGTTCCATAATCTCTGCCGAAACATCGGCCATCCGGGTCACTGCGAATTTGAAAACCGGCTGACCCTCCTGGTATATGAAATGTTCCTTTGCATCCACCGTTTCATGCGAAGGTGGTTTTAATGAACCGCCTGCCTTCATATGCAGGTAGTTACGGCCTGAACCATCGGTGCCTGCGATCGAATCCATGATCCCAACATCCTCGGTTGTAGGCTCAAGCAGGATGGCGCCTGCTGCATCACCAAATAAAACACAGGTTTCACGGGCAGTGTAATCGGTAATGGACGACATTTTATCGGCCCCCACCACAATCACTTTTTTGTACATGCCTGTTTCAACATATTTTGAAGCGGTTATCAGGGTAAATAATAAACCGGAACAGGCAGCATTGATATCAAAACTAAAGGCATTCCGCAAACCAGCTTTATCACTGATGATATTGCCGGTTGCCGGAAAGGTCATATCAGGAGTAACCGTGGCACAAATTAACAAGTCAATCTCTTCTGGTTTTGTACCGGTTTTTTCAAGCAATCCCTTTACGGCTTCAGCGCCCATGTCGGATGTTCCCAAACCTTTGCCTTTAAGAATATGCCGCTCCCGGATCCCGGTGCGAGTCATAATCCACTCATCCGTGGTTTCCACCATCGTTTCCAGCTCCTTATTGGTCAAGATATAAGGGGGAACCCATCCATGGACTCCAGAAATCTTTGCTCTGAGTTTTGACATGATTTTCTAAATATTGTTAAGAGAAAATTGTTCGAGCGCGTGCTTTATCTTTTGAGCAAGTTTGGCATCGTGCACCTCTTTGGCCATTAAGATCATCTTTCTGATAGCATTGGCATTGGATATGCCATGGCCTACAATCACGGTAGAATTAACCCCAAGGATCGGGGTACCACCGTATGTTTCATAATTAAACCGGTCGAGATAGGGATCCTTGATACCCCTTTTCACCAGCACCCGGTACATGGCTTCAACCTGTTTGAGAACAATGTTTCCAACAAAACCGTCGCATACGATCACATCAACATTATCGCGAAACAGTTCCCGGCCCTCGACATTGCCAACGAAATGAAAATCTTTGGAATCCTTCATCAACTGGAAGGCAGATTGGGTAGTGAGGCTGCCTTTCTTTTCCTCAACCCCGATATTAAGCAATCCAACCCGGGGTTTTTTAACATGAAATACGTGTTCGGCAAAAAGTGAACCCAGTATCCCGAATTGGTACATCACATCAGGCTTGGCGTCAGGGTTGGTACCCACATCGATAAGCACTGACGATCCACCATTCTCCTTGGGGATATACGCTGTTGTACTTGGTCTGATAATCCCCTGGATGGTATTGACGCTATAGATGGAGCCAACCATCATTGCCCCGCTGCTGCCTGCACTGGCAAATGCATGAATCTCCTTATGTTTCAATAATTTGAAACCAACGGAAATGCTCGAATTGGGCTTATTCACCAACGCTTTCGTTGGATGCTCGTCCATCTCAATAAGGTCGGGAGCATCCACGATCTCAAACTTATCGGGGCTCACATTTTCTTCCCTCAGGAAAGCTAAAATGCCTTCCTGATCACCAATCAAAACAATTTGATCAGTATCAGGCAGTTCCTTAAGAGCCAGGATAGCGCCGTGTATCGTGGCTTTCGGAGCAAAATCACCTCCTAAAACATCCAGACCGATTTTCATTGGCAGCGATTTAGGTAAAAAAAAACTATTCCGCCGATGCCTTCACAACAGCTTGTTTTCCACGATAATAACCGCATTCAGGGCAAACTCTGTGGTATAAAACCGGAGCGCCGCAATTTGAGCAAACAATGGTTGTGCGGGCAACAGCTTTGTCGTGCGTTCTTCTCTTATCCCTGCGGGTTGTCGAAATTTTATGTTTCGGATGTGGCATAATACTTATTATTAACGATTTGTGATTTACGATTTACGATTCCAAAAAACCCGGAACCGGTACAAATTACTTCTTTTTCTTTAATTGCGCCAGGGCTTCCCACCTCGGATCCTGTATGTGACGCTCGCTCAGCTCTTTCAATTTTTTAATAATCTCAGGGTCACATTGACTGTTTCCCTCTTCGTCCTCCGGATGAACTCTCCGGATCGGCAGCAACAAATGAATGTACTCATACATGAACGGACTCAAATCAAACTGGTGGGCAGTATCAGGAATAACCTGTACATCTTCACTCTCCTCGTAATAATGATCGCCCAGCTTAACAATCAGGCGCTCATGTCCTTTCACTTCTATATCCATCAATTCATTGCACCGGTCGCAAGGTACCCTCACCCTTCCGCTAATCTCCAGGTGAAGGTCCATCATGCGCTCTTCCTTCGCCATGGTTACAACTACCGATACCTGCCCTCCTGTGATCTCAGCATCTTTAACCTGTTCAAAGAACTTATCGCCGATCTGAAAATCGAATGAATGCATTCCGGGATTCAATCCACTGAATGCAATTTGATATTGATCCGCCTGATTCACGTTTCTACTAAAAAAGTCTGCAAAATTAAAAATTAATTTGATGAATACCAAATACCTATTTACTTCTATCTTTGCGCTATTCATTCCACCATTTAACATGATGTGCTTATGATCAACCAATTGATTACAAAAATGCTCCCTTTAATGCCCAAAAAGCTGGTATGGATTTTTTCACGTAAATATATTGCAGGGGAAACCATGGACGATGCAATCAAGGTTTGCCGGACATTGAATGGTCAAAATGTGAAAATCACCATCGACCTGTTAGGTGAATTCATCACGCTGCTCGAGGAGGCGACTGCCAACAAAAACGCTTACCTCGCGATCATCGAACGGGTTGAAAAAGAGAAGATTGACGGCAATTACTCTCTTAAACCCACCAGCTTCGGCTTGCTCATCGATCCGGAAGCATGTTACCGCAACATCCGGGAAATTGTTGCTAAATCAGCTTCTTATGGAAATTTTGTAAGGGTCGACATGGAAGATTCCCAATGTACCGACCTTGAAATTGACCTGTTCAGAAAATTGCACCAGGAGTTTCCGAAAAATGTCGGACTGGTGTTGCAGGCATATATGCGACGGACTTTACCCGACATCAAAAACATGAAGGATCTTCACCATGCCGAAGCCCCCATCAACTTCCGGTTATGCAAAGGCATCTATGTTGAGCCGGCCAATATTGCCTATAAAAATTATCAGGAAGTCAATGATCATTATCTTGAAGACCTGGAATATATGTTTCAGCAGGGAATGTACCCGGGCATCGCCACCCACGATAAACCGCTGGTGGAAGGGGCTTACAAACTCATTGAAAAGTACAGGGTTCCCAAAAACATGTACGAATTCCAGATGTTGTATGGAGTAACCCCCGATTTGCGGAAATCGATTGTCGACAGAGGCCATGTCATGCGGGTATATGTGCCTTTTGGAAAAGAATGGTTCGGCTACTCCACCCGCCGGCTAAAAGAAAACCCAAAGATGGCGACGCACATTATCAAGGCGCTCTTCGTACAGGGATAATGTGCTAATTTGCTGATATGCTGATGTGCTGATGATTTAAGGTCGAATCATTTAGGGGAGTTTTTCGAGGTAGAGATAATTTTTGACAATATCTTTTTTATGACAATGATTTTATCAAGAAGATAATCAGGGGAAGGATAGGATTATTCCTCAAGGAGTTCACAATAATCAACAACAAGTAGTGCAAATTCAAAGGATAAATCCAGAATCTGATATTCTTTTACCATAAAAACTAAATTATCTCATTAAACCATTAATTATCACATCAGCATATCAGCACATTAGCACATTAGCACATCAGCACATCAACATATCAACATATCAGCACATCAGCACATCAGCACATTATTTAAAAGCTTTCTCGAGTAACCCGTCCCCACCCAGTTTCAGCCGGTTGAAATATTCCGGGGCGGGTTTTCCCATGAGTTTATCTACATACATTTTTGCGAGATACTGGCCGAGCATGAAGCCCTGGCCGCGTAAGCCAAGAAATAGTCCGAGTTCCGGATCAATGATCATCCGGGGCTCTACGTAATAACCGGCCCAAACAGCCTGGAAACCGACAGAAGAAAGTTCGGGGATCCAGTTGGTGAAAATTTCGGAAGCAATTTCGACAAAGTCCTGTGAGTTGATCTTGATGTTTTTATCAGCCTCCATCGATTCAATGGCGGGGGATGCACAACCAATGATCTGTCCGGTTTCGGCCAGCTGCTGACCATAAACAGCGGTAAACCCTTTGTAGCGCCGGCGGTCGATAAGCATCGGCAAGGGTGCGCCATCCTTCCCCAGCATTGGCAAACGGCGTGTAATAAATGCCTGGTGTTTCACAGGGAAGAGACCGGTTTCGATGTTCAGCTGACCGGCAAATTTCTCACCTTCCGGTCCCATGGCATTGATGAAAACTTCTGTTTCATATTCGATATACTGATGCTGATGGTTCTTTACCAGAATTGTATAGCAGCCATCCACCTTGTTCACATCGATGAGTTTGCAATCCTCTTCAACTCTTCCGCCCTTATCGATTCCCATTCTGCGGATCAGGTCGATGACCCGGCCGGGTGTTGCCTGCCAGCAATCGCGGGTGATCAGCGCCGATTGATAGGTTCCCATGCCGGGGTTGATGTGAGGGGATATTTCTTTGGCAAAATCCCTGGGTTCAACCATATAGGCATCAGACCACGACATCGATTCAACCAAAGCCCTGTACATGGTTTCATCGTGGGCAAAGGTGACATAGAGGATCGGACGATAATCGATATTATGGATCTTTTGAAGATCCTTGAATATTTCATGATTATGTGTGGCAATGTCAGACAATTCGGGTAACGAAAAGTTTGGCCGGCCACCGGCGATATTGCGCCACGAAGCTCCCCGCCCGTAATTGAGAAGCACCGGCTCCATGCCGGCTTCACCCAGGTAACGAAATAGGGCGCTTCCACCAATGCCTCCGCCGGCTACCAGCGATTTCACCTTGACCTTTTTGGGCTTCTGACCGTTCACCCCGGTAATAACCTGTTCGTGTACCGAGCGGGGATAGAGTTCACCCATGGACACCTGGTTCGATAACGGTCCGCGGGGCGTGGGTTCTCCAACAATGGAAATTCCCGAACCGTAAAGTGTAGACTTTAAACGTTTTATACAACGTTTCCCACGACAAGCGCCCATTCCCAGGCGGGTGGTATGTTTTACTTCATCCACAGAAATGAACTTCCGGTCGCCGATGGTCGCCAGCACTTCATCCAGCGATACATCATCACAGTGGCAAACATAAGTCGTTTCCTTGGGTTCCAGGGTATAGGATTTGAATTCAATCGGATGCGGGTAATTGTCCTTGCCAATAAAGCCGCGAACCCTGCTGAGTTCTTCGCCATGAATGGTAAGGGAAAGAACCCGGGCAACGTTGGTCTTATTTGATTTGCGGAGAATTTTTTCAACAATACCTTCACCAAGCTGTTTCCCTTGATTATCGACCAGATAACAGGCTGTTTTCTCTGCCACCTCATATTCGATGGGAAGGAAAATCCAGTCTTTTTTCAGGTTGTAACCAAATATGGCCAGACCCGGGCATTGGTAAACACAATCCATGCATCCGATGCATTTCCCGAAATCGATCTCAGGCACCGTGCTGGTCGAAGATTTGGTGATGGCTCCGTGGGGACAGGCAAAGGCACATGGATTGCAAGCAAACCCATACAAACAGTCGATCAGCACAAAACCCTTTTCTTTCATCCGTTCTGCAGATGGTTGAGCCGGTTCCGGGATCACCCTGACAGGGTGCTGTTGCGAATCAATATATTCCTTTGATAAAGACAGGTATGCATCATAATCGAAGTGTTCGCCCATTTCATGCAGCACGTCAAAAGCGGCCTGACGTCCGCGAAGAACAGCGCTGGTACCCTCTCCGATGCGGATGGCATCGCCTGCTCCGAAGCAGCGGCGGCCAAAAATCTCATTCCCCTTGATGAGCAGCTGATCATCCTGGACCAAACCGGTGCATATGTTAATCGCATCAATTCCATCAATCACCTTTTCCGTTCCCGGAATGGGTTTGAAGTCTTTGCATTCAGCAACCACGGCTCCAATGATGCCATCGTGGTGTTCGTTGGGAATGGCTTTCAACAGGATGTGGGAAGTAAGGACCGGAATGCCCAGCCGCCTCACCCGATTGGCCTGAACCGGAAATCCGCCTTCATATGGCATGGCTTCGAGAATGGCTTTTACCCTGGCACCGGCCTGCATGAGCTGATATGACGTAAGGTAACCGATATTCCCGGCCCCAACGGTGAGCACGTTTTTACCAAGCAAGGTAAGTTCCTGGTTCATCATTTTCTGAACAACGGCTGCTGTGAACACGCCCGGAAGGTCATCGTTTTCAAAAGTGGGCATAAAGGGCACTGCGCCGGTAGCCACAATCATGTATTCGGCATCGACAAAATAAACCTCTTCCGTTCGAATATTCTTTACCGCAATACGTCCTCCCTCGAGGATGTCCCATACCGTAGAATTCAGAAAAATGCCCTCATGGTTATCGCCTGCAAGGGTTTTGGCAATATCAAAACCACGCATACCGCCAAATTTCTGTTCCTTTTCAAAGAAAAAAAACTGGTGGGTCTGCATCAGAAACTGTCCGCCGATTTTATCGTTGTTATCGATCACAATATTGGCAACCTGATGAGTATTAAGTTCTTCACGGGCGGCCAGGCCAGCCGGACCCGCGCCAATGATCGCCACGGAGGTTTTATACACTTTGAGCGGAATATCTTTTTTCACCGGCACAACATAGGGAGCGTAATCGCCGGGAATCTCTTTCACCTCTTTCACTCCATCGATGCATGTGATGCAGATTCGCTTGATCTGTCCGTCGACAAGCATTTCACAGGCGCCGCATTTGCCAATTCCGCATTCAAGACTTCGCTCACGGTTGTTCAGGCTGTGGCTGTGAACAGGATGTCCGGCCTGATGAAGAGCGGCGGCAATTGTGAATCCATTATCACCTGTAATTTTTTGACCCTCAAATAAAAAGGAGGATTGTTGTTGTAGTTGAATTTCCAGTATCGGATGTTTCGTGATCTTATACATAGCAGGATGTGATTTGAGGCGGTAAAATTACTGAATTTCCCGATTCAAAACCAAAGCTATTGTTAACTTATTCACAGTTCAGAGGTTGAAATAAAATCCCAGGGAGACCATGTTCTCAAACTGAATGGTTTTACTCACCTCCCTTTCGTAAAATAATCGTGTTTGGATGCTGGTTTTCAAAAATTTGTTGATCCTGAGCCCAATGAGGTTCTTCATGACCAGATCAACAGGCTTTTCGTAATTTTTAAAGATCAGCAAGTCACAATTCCAGTGAACGCGGTTCTGAAAATCCTTATCGACCAGCAAATGCATACTGAATCCATATTCGATTGAATGATTTTTACCTTTGGGAACGCCATAAAACTCAACAATATTCTGCTGACTGAAAACTTCCCGGTTCCGGATCCAGGTAAACTTGGCAGCAGATAATCCAAGGCTGAGGGTACCCCATTGAGGAAAATTCCATCCCAGTCCGGTTGAAAAGGTCCAGAGCAATGGGGTCAGAAATGAGGCGCTGAGGGTTTTCAGAAGATCTCCGTTGTGATCTTTCGTATAGTTGTAGGAGTTGAAAAAACAGGTGGTGAAATTTGAAAACACATTAAAGGCCAGGTTTTTCCCGATCTTTAACTCCATCCGTGTATCCAGGGTATTCTCATCAGGATGGAACCGAGAAATGCTATCAAAAAAATATTGGATCCCCAGGAAATGGATAAAATAGTTGCTGATTATGATATTTCTGAAATTGGTAAATTGTGACTTGTACCTCAGATGATGAACCAGTGAAACAAGATTGGTATGCTCCCCCTGTTGCCAGTTATAGTAAACAAGCGCTGTAAATGAAACCGAATACTCGAGATCCTGCGTAAAACGGAATTTCACCAGAGAGACTTCAGGATCAGCAGGATCATTTAATGTTTTCATAACAACCGTGTCGTTCATAACCAGGTTCTGCCCTGCCCCCATGACCGAAATCAGCCAGGTACAAAATACAACCAATGCTTCCCGCGTTCCCATCTCCAACCCCGGTTTCCTGATTTAAAAATTTCATTTTTCGATACTTTGCTGTCTCCATCAAAACGAAATATGCGGCATTACCTGATCGCAACTTTTTGTTCGGGGGAGAGTTTCCAACTTTCCTGCATATCAACATTTAGCCAGATTAGGCGGATCCGGGCTGTTGTATTCAGTTTCACTGCCTCGTCTAGCACGAAGAGCCGGTAATTATATTTTCCAATAAACTTTGCCCAGGTTACGATCAATGTAAAATCTGGTTCCATTATGGATCCGGCGGCAGTTGAATTCATTCCGAATGGGATAATCTTTGGGAGGATCTGGCTTAGTTGCACCTCACTGCTTTTTTCATAAACCGAATCCGGATGAAGTGATTTAACAAGGTCGTACCCGGCCCACTGGCATTGTGCCGTGTCACGCTGCAGCAGAGTTCCGTCGCGGGTAAAAATCATATGACCTATCAGGTATTTGCTAAATACCGGGTCTCTCATTTCCTGACAGTAGGATGCCGAGTCGTTGAACATATACAGATTTTCTGCCGGAAAATGATGTTTCTCCAGAAAAGCGCTGAGTCTTGCAGGTGTCTCTTCTTTTGGCTGGGTCATTCCATATTTTAAGCTCATGTATGTTTTGCACCCCGTTGAAATTGAAAGCAAAACAATCATTCCCGTAAATTTTAAGGTCCACATATTTGTTTTCATTTTGTTTATATTTTATGGTTAAACAAAAGCAGCCCTTAAACGGAAATTCAGTCAATGCCGGCAGATTTCCGTCTAAGGGCAGCAATTACCTATAATTGAAACACAACTTTGTACACTCCATTATTGAATGATACGGGATAGTTCCCCTGCTTGATCGCGAGGGGGGTGGCTGATCCCAGTGCCCGGCAGGTTGCTTCGGGCAGGATGTAGGGATCGGGAATAGCGATCGATGTTTTATCTTTGAAGTAGCGAATTGCAGCGCCATTTTCATATTTTGACAGTGCAACCTCATCAATTTCAATGATAAGCTGATTGCGTTCGTTCAGCGCTCCTCTCACGCTGCACGACTTACCTTCAGCAGATACACCTGGTCCGTCAATACCTGCTGTAACAATTAAGCAGATACTAAAACCGCTCTCGCAATTAAATTTAGGGCGATGAAAAATTACCTCCAGTTTGATCCATACCGCCGATGAAGCATTCATAGCGGATTTCATTTCTGTTGCGATGGTAGTCTCCGTGAGAAACATCACACCCAGCATTGCCAATAACATCATTTTTTTCATGTCGATAAATTTTATCAAGTTCATAAATCTGCCATCTGATCTTGCCGCCGACAGCCCGCGGCTGGCCCGATTGTTTTGGAAGTCCGGCCTCCCTACCTGAAAGAATTCCGATCCCCGGTCCTCTTTCATCGAATCAATTCAACTCCCCATCATTTCCTCCCGATTTTAATTCACATATTGCTTAATCGGAAAAAACGGAAAAGGTAATACATCAAAACACACTTTTTTTTCAAAAAGTGATAAAAAAAAATCTAATCAGATATAAATCATTATTTTACACTTTTCGCTTGGAAATTATCTGAAAAATTTTTAGTATCTTTGCAGCCGAATTTCAAATAGGGATAAAATCGAGAGGAAAAACATGGAAAAAGCGAAAGTTTTGTTTGTTGCACAGGAGATCACGCCATATCTGAAAGATAGTCCCATGGGGACTATCGGACGCTACCTTCCCCAGGGGATTCAGGAAAAGGGCCGTGAAATCCGTACGTTTATGCCGCGGTACGGCAGCATCAATGAACGCCGGAATCAGCTTCATGAGGTTATCCGCTTATCAGGCATGAACCTGATCATTGATGATACCGACCACCCGCTCATCATCAAGGTTGCATCGATACAACAGGCACGCATGCAAATCTATTTCATCGACAATGAGGATTATTTTCAGCGGAAATACACGCTGCATGATAAAAACAACAAATTTTTTTCTGACAACGATGAACGCGCAATTTTCTTTTCCCGGGGTGTGCTCGAAACGGTTAAAAAACTGGGCTGGGGCCCCGATGTGGTTCATTGCCACGGCTGGATGACAAGCCTGGTGCCGATTTACATTAAAAAGGCGTACTGCGATAATCCACTATTCAGCGACACCAAAGTCATCTATTCGATTTATGACGATGATTTTGAAGAGATGATGCACAAAGATTTTGCAGCCAAAATTAAACTTGAAGGAATTTCTGCCAAGGATCTCAAACACTATAAAACGCCCAACTACGTTAGTGTAATAAAGGCGGCAATCGATTTTTCTGATGGAGTGATCATCGGTTCTCCTAAAATCAATCCGGAACTTGTCAGCTATCTGAAAGAAATTGATAAGCCCTACCTTGAATATCAAACCATGGATCGTTACGTGGATGCCTACAATGATTTTTATGAAGAAATCATTGTGAACGACCAGGTAACCGTTGACTAACTGCAACCAACTAATTCGAACCGATTGAAATCTTACCTGACTAAACTTCCGGCTTCACTACTGATTGGCTTTCTGCTAATCCTGGCCACGTTTTCCTGTAAAAAAGATCCGTATGAAATCGGATTCGACCTGCTGCCCCCAAGCGATACGCTCAATGTAAAAACAACCGATACCTGCACCGTGGAGGCCTTTTCGATGATACAGGATTCAGTGCGCACCGACAAAGTAACCGTGCTTACTTTTGGTTCCATCATGGACCCGATTTTTGGCCAGACAACTGCCGGTTTTTACACCCAGGTCATGCTTTCATCCGAGGCAATTGACTTCGGAACAAAACCGGTACTCGACTCCCTCGTGCTCATGCTGTTTTACAGCAGCTATTATGGCGATACCCTTACCAGGCAAAATGTGAAGGTGTACGAAATCAGCGATGCTTTTTCATACGACAGTCTGCACTTTTCAAACCAACGGCTGGCAACCTATCCCACCGTGCTTGCCGATCAGGATTTTACGCCCCGGGTTAGTGACAGCGTTGTTGTTTACACCGATACGCTGGCGCCACACCTCCGCATAAACCTCAGCAAACAGACCAACTACCTCGGAGAAAAAATTCTGAATGCCCCGGCTGATGCGTTGGCAACCAATGCCGCATTTGTTAAATTTGTGAGGGGGCTTTACGTCACCGCAAGTCCGGTAAACAATAAAGGCGCCATGCTCAATTTCAAAGTCACCGGCGGGGTTTCAAAACTGGTGGTTTATTTTCACGATGGAACCGACCCTGCGCATGATTCACTGCATTACGACATGGTGATCAATGAGATAAGCGCCAGATTTATTCACACTGATCACCATGGATACCTTGATGCCAGCCCCGATCTGAAACAACAAATTCTTAACCACGATTCCACCCTGGGAACCAATAAATTGTTTCTCCAGGGAATGGGAGGCGTTAAAGTCAAATTGAAATTTCCATTTATCAAGAATCTGGGCAAAGGCAAAATTATTGCGGTCAACGATGCAATCCTGGAACTCAAGAATATGCAGAATGACACCACCCTGCCAGCCCCTGTTTCTCTCGCCCTGATCAGGCAGGACAGCATCGGACGAATCGGGTACCTTGTTGATGAAAGTGAAGGATCAGGATATTTTGGGGGCACGTATAATACAACGACACATTCTTATTTCTTCCGGCTTACACAACACATGCAAAATGTAATCATGAATTCATACGCCAATCATTTTGATCTTTACATGATGGTGAATTCGCCGGTAACAAGTCTTGCTACCCCTAACCGGATTATGCTCAATGGAACAAAACCTCAAATTCCGGGAGATTATGGCAACCGTTTTCAACTGAAAATGACATATACAATTCTGAACTAATTGAAAAAAAATGTGTGGAATCATTGCATATATAGGTCCCCGCGATGCTTATCCCATTCTGATCAAGGGGTTACACCGGCTTGAATACCGCGGCTACGACAGCGCAGGCATCTGCCTGTTGAACGGGGATATCAGGGTTTTCAAATGCAAAGGCAAGGTTTCTGACCTTGAAACATTTGTTGAGGGGAAAAACATCTCCGGGAACATCGGCATGGCGCATACCCGCTGGGCCACCCATGGCGAACCCAACACCATCAATGCCCATCCGCATTTCTCACAAAATAAAACCATTGCCCTCATCCACAATGGAATCATCGAAAACTATTCAGTTCTCCGCAGTGAGTTGAAAAACCGCGGATATACCTTTACCAGCGACACCGACACAGAGGTACTGGTGCACCTGATCGAAGATATCATGATCAGCGAGAAAGTGGCTGTGGAGGATGCGGTACGCATTGCCCTGAACCAGGTGATTGGCGCTTATGCCATCGTCATTCTTGCCAAAGAGTTTCCCGATAAAATTATTGCAGCCCGCAAGGGTAGCCCCATGGTGCTTGGCATTGGTAAAGGTGAGTTCTTTGTGGCATCAGACGCAACACCACTGATTGAATATACCGACAATGTCGTTTACCTGAACGATGAAGAAATTGCCATCATCGAACGCGGCAAAGACTTAAAGATCAAGACGATCAAAAATCAAAGTCATACCCCTTATATTCAAAAGCTTGCGCTTAGCCTGAGTGAAATTGAAAAAGGCGGCTTTGAGCATTTTATGCTGAAAGAGATTTATGAACAGCCCCGTTCCATCACCGACTCTATGCGTGGTCGCCTGCATGTTGATCTGGGCCTTGTAACTCTTGGGGGAATCAGGGATTATGAACAGAAAATACTGAATGCCAAACGCATCATCATCACTGCCTGCGGAACTTCCTGGCATGCCGGACTTGTTGGCGAATACCTCATTGAAGACCTGGCACGCATCCCTGTGGAGGTGGAATACTCCTCAGAATTCCGCTATCGCAACCCTATTCTGAATGAAGATGACGTCGTAATTGCCATCTCACAATCGGGAGAAACGGCTGACACTCTGGCCGCCATCGACCTGGCGAAATCGAAAGGGGCAACCGTTCTGGGCATTTGCAATGTGGTGGGTTCATCCATCGCACGCGCCACCCATGCGGGCGTTTATACCCATGCCGGACCGGAAATCGGTGTGGCTTCTACCAAGGCATTTACCGCACAGGTGGCTGTTCTTACCCTGCTCGGATTGCTCCTTGCCCAGAATAAAGGCACAGTTCCCGCTTCACGCTTCCATAAAATCCTTCTTGAACTTGACTCCATTCCTGCCAAAGTGGAACGGATCCTTGCCCTGAATGACAAGATCAAAGAAATAGCCAGTATCTACAAGGATGTTAAAAATTCGCTCTATCTCGGCCGCGGATATAATTTCCCGGTGGCCCTGGAAGGCGCTTTGAAATTAAAAGAGATCTCTTACATCCACGCTGAAGGATACCCCGCTGCAGAGATGAAACATGGCCCCATCGCCCTCATCGATGAATTCATGCCCGTATTGTTTATTGCAACCCGCCGCGGGATATACGAAAAGGTGATTACCAACATCGAAGAGGTCAAAGCCCGGAAAGGCAAGATCATTGCCATTATCACCGAAGGCGATGAAACCGTCAAAAAGCTCGCCGACCATTGCATTGAAATCCCCGACACCGAAGAGATGCTGATACCCCTGCTGGCAACCATCCCCTTGCAACTGCTGTCGTATCACATCGCAGTGATGCGCAACTGCAACGTGGATCA
>JBAXFM010000096.1:0-16950 GCA_037139855.1 Bacteroidota bacterium | reverse complement strand
ATATGGTGCTGACGATCTGGAAACAGGTAACTGCTTTTGCAGGTCAGGACAGCACGGTATGTGCCAACACGGGTTATCACGTAACCGATGCCCATGCGACCAACTACACGACGGTAGCCTGGACGATCACCGCGGGAACAGGAACCCTGACCGGGGCCAATACGTTAGCCCCGATCTACACACCCGGTTTGAACGAAATCGGTAATGTGATTCTGACCCTGACAGCCCAGCCCATCGGCACCTGTCCACAGGCAACTGATCAGGTAACGATCCACTACCTCATTGCCCCGACTGCCCTTGCCGGACCAGATGGTACCACATGTGAGGAAGTTTCGTATCCGGTTACCGGAGCATCAGCGCCAAATTCAACTTCTGTGCTCTGGACCACCAATGGAACTGGAACCCTGGCAGGTGCAACAACCCTGACGCCAATTTATACGCCGGCTCCCGGAGAGTTTGGACAGGTTACACTGACGCTCACAGCAACAGGCGCAAGTGAATGCCCGGTTGCCTCCGACTTTTTGATCTTATCCATTGTACCAAAGGCTACGGCTAACGCAGGACCAGACGAGACGATTTGTCAGAATACCACTTATACCATAAGTGGAGCAACGGCCACTCACTACTCTTCTCTATTGTGGACACTGACCGGAAGCGGAACGCTGACGGATCAGACCACGCTGACGCCCAAATTCACTCCTGTATTCGATCAAACAGGGGATGTAACGTTGACTTTGACAGTCACCGGGAATTCTCCATGTACAGCAGTGACCGATGCCATGATTATTCATATGCTGCCGGCGGCAATTGCCTATGCAGGACTTGATGCAACCATTTGTCAGGGCAGCAATTATCCTGTTGTAGGGGCCTATGTCCATAACAGTTCAGGAATCCAGTGGACTACATCAGGAACCGGCACCTTCAGCAACGAATCAGTGATCAATCCGGTTTATACGCCGAGCCTTGCCGATATTTCAGCAGGTTCAGTATTCCTGACGCTTCATGCGGCAGGAGATGAGCCCTGTACTACGGCCAGCGACGAAATGATTCTGTACATTATACCGGCGCCCACAGCCAATGCTGGATTGGATGGCAGCACCTGTGAAGGTATTGCTTACACCATTGGCAGCGCTTCAGCAACCCATCACACTTCTGTATCCTGGACCTTTACACCTCCCACAGCCGGAGGGCTGACCGGTGGCAGTACGCTGACACCGACCTTTACACCTGCCAGCGGATTTACGGGAGAAGTAACCCTGATCCTGACCTCAACGGGCAATAGTCCTTGCGGCCCGGTTTCAGATCATATGATTCTTACGGTAGTTTCAGGCCCAACGGCGTATGCCGGACTTGATGCAACGATCTGCTCTGGTTCATCACATACTGTAACCGGAGCCATGGCATACAACTACACGACCATCCTTTGGACCACAACGGGCACAGGAACGTTAACGGGAGCTACTTCATTAACTCCTACTTATACTCCTGCAACAGGGGAGACTGCTGCAACATTGACGATGACAGTTAAAGGTTTCGGAGGTGCCTGTGAGATAAGCGATGTGATGACCATCACCTACGTGCTTGCTCCGACAGTTAATGCCGGACCTAATGCCTCAATCTGTACGACGGCTGTTTCTTATCCGCTGAATGGTTCAACCTCGAATAATATCTCCTTACTTTGGTCAACCAGTGGTACAGGAATATTTACCCCGAATCCAACAACACTGGCAGCAACGTATACGCCAAGCGCATCCGATATTGCCACCGGTCAGGTACAGATTACGCTCACGGCAACTGGTTCTGGGGTCTGTGGAAGTGTCAGCGACATGATGGTCCTGACGATATGGCCTGTCGCCACGGCCAATGCAGGTCCTGATGAAACGATTTGTTCAGGCAGCACCTTTGTATTAACCGGCGCCACTGCCACAAATTATGCAAGTCTGAACTGGACAACCAGCGGGACAGGTACCTTCATTACTAACAACTCACTGAATCCGGTTTATACGCCGAGTGCAGCGGATATTACGACGGGATTTGTAACGCTTACGCTTACATCTGGCGGATTGGGTTCCTGTCTGCCTGTGAGCGACCCAATGTTGCTTACCATCACCACGCAGGCGGTCGTTGAAGCGGGTCCGGGCGGTACAATTTGCCAGGACAAACCGTTTACGGTTAGTGGGGCCTCTGTTGACCATGCCGTCTCCTACGTCTGGACAGCACCCGGACCGGGTATTCTGACCAATGCAGTCAACAACCTTACACCCACGTACACTCCGGCCGCAGGTCAGATTGGTTTTGTGACCCTTACATTAACAGCAACAGGTACCGGAACTTGTGGCACCGTGGCAGATCAGACAACCATTGAATTCAAACCTTCGGCGATTATTACTACACAACCTGAAGGGGCAACTCTTTGCAGCGGATCAACACATACCATGACTGTTGCTGCCACCGGTGGAGCCAGTGCCTTGACATACAAGTGGCAAAGCAATAATTTAGGTTGTACAGGAGCTTCGTGGACTGACATCGATGGAGCCACAAGCAGTTCCTATATTACAGGTGCAATGACACAAACGACCTATTATAAGGTGATCGTAACCCAGACGGATTTCAGTTGTGATGCGGTTACTTCAAATTGTGCCACTGTAACAGTAACACAGCCTGCCCTGGCCAATGCCGGAACAACTCCGGTAACAATTTGCAATGGATCGGCCTATGGTTTAACAACTGCAACCGCTTCCAACTATACCTCGGTTTACTGGATAACTGCCGGTGATGGACACTTCAATAATGCGAACACGGTGAATCCAATTTATACTCCAGGTCCGATGGACATTGTAAATCATTCAGTTACACTGACATTGCATGCTTTAGGACACTCACCCTGCCCTGAAGCTACCAGTTCTATGATCCTGAATATTCAACAAGGTCCTGTAGCCAATGCGGGTCCGGATGCTACCATCTGTGAAACGAGCACTTATTGTCTTTGCACAGCCTCTGCTTCAACGTATACCAGCATCACCTGGGAAGCGATTGTTTCACTTGGGCCTCCGGTCATTCATGCAACTGGTACTTTCTCCGATATTCATGCAGTGAATCCTGTGTTTACACCGAGCGCTTCAGATATTGCAGCAGGCTGCGTTTATCTGGTGATGCACCTTGGAGCAGTTGCCCCTTGTACCGAAGTAACTGATACGATGAAACTTTGTATCAGCCGTCAGCCTGTAGCTTATGCTGGTGCAGATGCTACGATTTGTGAAGGTTCAAGTTACCAGATCCTTGATGCAACAGCCACCCATTATACCGGATTAATTTGGTCCACTTCAGGAACTGGCACATTTGACAATACAGGGATCATCAATCCTGTGTATACACCTGGTAATGCTGATATCCTGGCCGGATTCGTAAAATTGACCCTCCACCTGACTGCTTGTTCACCCTGCCCGAATGACAGCGATTTCATGATCCTGACCATCCATCGCAAACCAAATGTAACAGCCTTTACGATATCAAATATCAGCTGTTATGGGTTCAGCAATGGAGTCGTCAGCGCTTCGGCAACCGGAGGAACAAGTCCATATGCTTATCATTGGAGTACAGGTGATTTAACGCAAACTGTAAGCGGTTTATCTGTTGGTACCTATACTGTTACGGTCACTGATGACTTCTCCTGCACGAATACCAGTCAAACATCCGTTACGCAACCATCTCTGCTAACGGTTACCGGAACAGTAGTTCAAAACATTCCCTGCAATGGTGGAAACGACGGGATGATTACCATTACTGCCTCAGGCGGCACCTCCGGATATTCCTATCTGTGGAGTAACAATGCGACATCACGGAATATTTCGGGACTTACTGCCGGTACTTACAGTGTGACCGTTACCGATGCACATAGCTGTACCAATACGGGAAGCTGGACCGTTACCCAATCAGAGGGTCTGACCCTGTTCGGTTCCGTTACGCATCAGTTGTTCTGCAACGGCAACAATGACGGTGCAATTGCAATTACAGCAGGCGGAGGAACGAGTCCATATTCTTATTTGTGGAGTAACGATGCTACAAACAGGAATATATCCGGATTAACTGCCGGAGTATATACGGTGACGGTTACCGATAATCATTCATGCACCATCACCGGTAGCTGGATGATCACTCAGCCGGCAGCCCTGACAATTGTCTCTGTGGATACACATAATTTACTTTGCAACGGTGGCAGTGATGGCTCAATTGCCATTACAGTGGCTGGTGGAACAACCTCCTACCATTATTTGTGGAGTAACAATGCCACTTCACCGGTCATCACGGGACTCACAGCAGGAACCTATGCTGTGACTGTTACGGATGCCAATACCTGTGCAACCACTGGATCCTGGACGATCACGCAACCCGGAAGCCTCTCCGTGACCGGGGTGGTGACCAATATTACCTGCAACGGGGCTAACAATGGAGTTATAAGCGTTACCGCCAGTGGAGGCGTATCACCTTACGCTTATAAATGGAATAGTGGGCCGACAACAAGCGGTATCACCGGCCTTTCGGCTGGCACCTATACTGTAACTGTTTCCGATGCACACAGCTGCGCTTCGGTTCAGCAGAGCTGGACAGTGACACAGCCTCCTGCCTGGTCAATCGGGATAACCGGATCTGCCACGGTATGTTGTAATCTGAGTGCTGGTTATACTACCTCTGTTTATACGGCAACAGTTGGAGGAAGCTATCTGTCTCCGCTGACGTACCAATGGGTTGTGGAAGGCGGTACAATTGTTTCCGGCCAGAATACATCATCCATTACGGTAAGTTGGGCCTGTTGTGGTAACGGCAAGGTTTGGCTGACTGTTACGGATGCCAGGCCATGTGTGCTGACGACTTTCATTCCGATTGTCATTAATCCTGTCCCGGCGCCGATTATTACCGGTCCGGCCAGTGTTATTTCAAACCAGGCAAATACCCAATATTGTACGCCCGATTACCCAGGTCATCTTTATACATGGACTGTGGTTGGCGGCACGGTAACCTCAGGATCCGGTACCCATTGCATCACAGTAACCTGGGGCCCTTATCCCTCATGTGGCTGCGGTTCAGTTTCAGTGGCTGAAACCTTCAATGGATGTACCGGAACGGTTAACTATCCTGTTTCAATCCTTCTGGGGGCCAATGTTACGATATCAGGTTATGTGTCCTATGATAATAGCTTTGCAACAAAATTGAATGGGGTCACTGTACAGTTACACAATTCATCCAATGTGGTTGTAGGTACGACTGTGACAGCAGACAATCCAGCCAACGGACAGCACGGGTATTATGCCTTTACTGACACTCCAAACGGACCATACACGTTGAGTGGAAGCTATGACGGCGCCTGGGGTGGTAACAATGCTACGGACGCCCTTATCGTTCAGCTCAATATAATTGGTTCATATCCTTTATACGGCATAAGGGATTCCGTTGCCGATGTAAATGCAAGCTATACCATCACAGGTTTGGATGCACTCTATATTAAGTTGCGGACAATTGGATCAATTAATTCCTACCCGGCTGGTGACTGGAAAATTCTGGACAAGGTATTTACCTTATCCGGGAGTCCGGTTATCGAGGATCTGACGGCACTCTGTACAGGTGATGTTAATGGTTCCTTTATTCCTGCTGGTTTCAAGGAAACATCCTTCCTGTCGGTCATCGAGGATGGTATTGTGACGGTTCCGGAGAATGAACCGTTCGTTTACAATATCCATAGCAGCAGGGATGCTGACCTTGGTGCAATGACGCTTTTCCTTGGCTACGATCAGAACCGTTATGATATTACCGGTATCGCCAGTGCAACAGAAGGTATGAAGTATTCGCTTGGTGAAGGGGAAATCTCCATTGCCTGGGCAGACACTAAACCGATGAAGGTGAATTCAGGTGATCTTGTATTGAGCCTGAACATGCAGGTAAAGGATAAAATATCAGAACCATCAAGAGTGTTTACCATTAAAAATGGCAGTGAGTTTGCAGATATTTTTGCCAGCCCATATGACAACTTCGATTTGAAGATGCCGAATGTGGTGACCCCCGATGGTTCACAGGATATCTCTATGTACAATTATCCGAACCCGTTTGCCAATACCACAACCATCGTCTATACTTTACCTGAGGCCGGTCATGCCACACTGGTTTTGACTGATCTTTATGGAAAAACAATCAGTACACTGATCGACCAGCCGGATAAGGCCGGATCGCACACTGTAACAGTAGATCCTGCAGCATTGAATATGATGCCAGGTGTTTACCTTTACAAAATTATTTTCGACAGTGCGACTGATACCTATGTAAAGGTTAACAAAATGGTATTTACACGGTAGTACCAGGTAACCTTTAAGCTAGCCCCGGTAGATATGGTTTGTCAAGAACCAGTCTTCCGGGGTTTTATTTTTCATGGGGACAATATTGTAGTTATGGTTTTCAAGTTCCGGGTAAAAACTTTCTGATCAGGCATAAAGTCTTTGTTTTTTAATATATCAGTGGGTATACATCAGACCCTGGTGGTTAAATATGGCATTTACCTGAATACAATTTGCTGAGACGAATGATCATGTACCTGCACTTACAAGCAAACAAACGACAGATAATCAGTCATATAAAATAGTGTATGTACACCTTCTGAAATGTATTCAGGATATGAAATTGCTTCCCCAATGCGATTGGGCTTATCAATTAACTTGTTCAGCATGCCTATAGGTAAAAATTAGGATAGGTGAATCGGGTGTACAATATTTCTCCTTTTTCCAATCAAAAAGATCATATTGTTGTTTGAATCGCAAAATTAATCACCAAAAGGGTTAGCCTAAATGGATGATTACTATCATGATAAAAAAATATTATAATTATTTTTGGTTTATCGTAAACCTTACTATATCTTTGTAGCAATCAATAGCATCAGAAAACCGTTCCAGAGGTGTTTATTTTTGTATCAGAGTATTGAGAATTAACCTAAAAATCAATTATTTATGAAAAAGCATTTACTTTTTCTTGCCATGCTGTTTATTGCAACGGCAAGCACATGGGCCGCAACAATTACAGTTGGCCCAGGAGGTTCACCAACTTATAATTATGCTACCATTCAGGCTGCAGTGAGTGCTTCTGTTTCAGGTGACATTATCAATGTTGCTCCCGGAACCTACATTGAATCCAATATTCTTGTTGATAAAAGTATTACCATTCAAGGTGTTGGCGCCACCAGGGATGATGTTATTGTTGTACCTGCCAACTATGATGGAAATCTCGACAATGCGTTCGGCAGTGCACAGAATTGTTTCATTATCAAAGCAGATTTTGTGACCATCAAAAAATTGACAATTAATGGCAACGGTAATCCAGCCTTAACGACACATAACAACAACTACCGTGCAGGTATTGTTACCCTTGATGCCAGTCAGTCAGGTGGGGCTACGTGGAATTACCTCCATGTCGACAATGTGGTCATTAAAAATGTTTACCGCCGTGGGATTTCGGTTTTCCCAAGAGATGTGGTTGGCACCTTTGTTGAAAATTCGTGGGTAGAAAACGTTGCATACAACCAGGGAATGTATCTGGCAGGGCAAAGTCAGGTGACCAATAATACGGTTAAACATTGTTTTCAGGGAATCGTGCTCAATCCTGACAATACCACACCATCCGGATATGCTGTTGCATCCTTTAAAATTAACGGCAATACCCTTACTGAGATTGGGAACTACTCGGGATGTTTTGGCTATCCCAATGGTCAGCCCCGGGCGATTCAATTTGACCCGGTTGACCCTGTTTTCAAAACTGTGGAAATTAAAAATAATGTAATCAACGACAACGGATATACCGGAACCATTGGAACTGTTGGAATTTATACCCGTCGTGCCAGTTCATCTTCTCTGATAGAGAACAATACGATCACTCTTACATCCTCAATACATTCCAGTGGCGCTCAGGCAGTGGGTATGATTCTGGGATGGTCTTACGCAAATGGATTTATTGCCAGAATCAATCATATCAATGTTTCTGGTTACGGACTGGGCATTTTGGTGTTTGGCACAGGTACGAGCGCCTATCCAATGATTCTTGAAGGTAATCTTTTGACTGCTACCGGCAGTTCGCGCACCGCAGCAGGTGACGGAACTGGTATCTATGTGGCTAACCAGTATCTTTATGGTTCCACCAACAAAAGCGAATCGTATGTCATCATCCAGAATCACAACAATATAAGTGGTTTTGTAAGAGGAATTGACGTGGAAAAAATTGTGACATCCACCTCGCCGATAACCGTGATAGCAAACAATAACACGATATCGGGCAACACGGCGGGAAGCGATGCTTCAACTTTAACAACTCCCATTGATATTACAAATAATTATTGGGGTTATTCAAATGGACCACATCATGCATTATTGAATCCAGGGGGTAGCGGAAATGATGTAAGCAATAATGAGACCTTTATCCCTTGGTGGTGTGATGCAGGAATGACCTCCAAGTGCTCACCAATTTCAAGTTCTGGATTTGCAATTATGAATTTAACAACCGGTGCCAAATATACTTCTGCACAGCTTGGTACTGCGCTGACTGCTGCATTAACCGGTGAGACCTTATTTATTTCGGGTACGGTTGACGCATTAAATGTCAATATTCCAAATACAATTACAATTGTGGGTACCGGCATTCCTGGCGAATCTGTGATTTCTGGTGCCTTAACCTTAAGCGGTGGTGGTTTGATCATTAAGGATATTGAATTTACCAATACAACCGATGCTCCAACAGTATTAGTTACCGGGGGAACTTTGAAGCTCCGGAATTGTGTTATCAATGAAACAAGCGGTGGCAACCAGGCTTGCCTTGCGGTTACCGGAGGAGCGGTTGATGCGGGAACAACGGCTGATCGCGGGCTCAATAAATTTGTTGTCAGTTCGCCAGGTTCTGCAGTTTCCAATACACCGGCAACTACCTTGTATGCCATTGGCAATGACTGGGGGAGTCCAACCGGGCCAACCATCGGTTCCAATCCTACCGGCACAGGAGGTGCTATCATAGGTGCGAATAAAGATTTTGTCTTGTATGATCCCTGGGGAGGGATTTCCCTGAGTGGTAACTTAACCTATTATAATGGAGTTTACACGCCGCTTACCGCAGATGTAAAGGTTAAATTGTATCAAAATGATAATCAAATTGGATCGGATTATATTGTTAGTGCCGGAACCTACACCTTTCCCAATTTAGTGAAAGGTGACTATGAGATTAGAACTACATCTACCAAATCTACCGCAGGAAGTGTTAACGCAACGGATGCTGCTCAGGTAAACTATTGGGGTGCTCATCCTTCCACCATCGAGAAGGTAAGGTTTTATGCGGGCGATGTGACAGGAGGCACCCATTATATCAATGCAACTGATGCCCTCCGGATTCAGAAATATTTTGTTTATGGGACTGAATTCGACAGGGCTTCCTGGACTTTTTGGGAAGCTGGTAAAACAATCACTGCTGGCTATACACCCCCAACAGAGGATTTCCCGATTGTAACTGTTGGCGGTGCAGATAAAACAGCAAATATATACGGATTGTGTACCGGCGATTTTAACCGCAGTTTTACCCCTGCAAAAAAATCAACCAGTTCTGACCTGATCCTTAACTATGCAAGCACCATACAGGTTAGTGCTAATCAGGAATTTGATTTGCCAATTCGCATGGTAAATGCTTCAAAGGTTGGTGCTGTATCACTGATCCTTGATTTTCCTTCAGAATTTGTAGCGGTGTGGGATGTAATGATCAATGGGGTGAATGGTCAACTTGATTGGACCGTTAATGGCAATGAGTTGCGTATTGGGTGGAATTCTTCTGTACCATCCAATCTGGCTGCATTGGATAACCTGGTGACTTTACACTTGAAAACAACAGATGCTTTCAAAAAAGGAAAGTCTATCAGAATTGCTTTGGCATCCGACCCATTGAATGAGCTTGCCAATGAACTTTACGATGTTATCCCCAATGGTGTGCTGAATGTTGATGTTGTTGAAGCGTCAGCTTATGGAGTTGATGAACATTCTGCCGGAAAGAATATCAATATGTATAATTATCCCAATCCGTTTACCAATAACACAACCATTGCTTATACCCTTCCATTTACCGGAAATGTTATCCTGGAAATTCGCAATATGCTTGGCAATACAATAAGCACCCTGGTAAGTGAAATGCAAACTCAAGGGGACCATTCGTTAAAATTTGATGCAGGCAGTCTTGCACCTGGTGTTTATACAGCAACGATCAGACTGAGCAATAAATCAGATGAGTCGGTTAATGCAGTTAAACTTGTGATCGTAAAGTAGTATAAAATAAACTTAGAATTACTCCGGGCAGAAAAGGTGATGACAACCGATTGCTTTCGGATCGCAAAGAAGTGAAAAGCATAAGCCTTTTCACTTCTTTGTATTTTTTTATCAGTATCATGCTGACGGGCGATGTATAATGATCCCCGACAAAAATTTTTCTGTATCAATTTGAAAAATCCAATGCGGCATTTGATTTTATAATGGGATAAACATTATATTTGAGGTGGAATTTGAGAATTGATTCCAGAAATCCTGTTCAAACATTCTCCGATTTCATCCCAAGTCCCACAACCTATTGATCATATGCCGATTTACGATCATTTCTTTTTAACCATTAAAACCAACCACATGAATCGTTATTACCGTTTACTCAGGCTTTTATCCACAGCTGCGGCTTCCGGAATTAATCAACCGGATCGTAATCAGTTTCGTAAGAGTGAATTCATGGAACGAAAAATACACATTGTTCCCCTTATCCTGTTTGCCTTCATTTTGACATTTGGTTCGGTGAGTCAGATATTCGCGGCAAACCGATATTCTGTTGCCAATGGTTCCTGGAATGTGAATACAACATGGTCAGCTTCCAGTGGCGGACCCGGAGGGGTTTCTGTACCAATATCTACCGACAATGTATTTATTGAAGGAGGGAAAACAGTTACAATGACAGTCGATGCTGCATGCAATAACCTTAGCATTGCCAGCGGATCTGCCTTAACAACCGGGAATTTTGGACTGGCTCTTTATGGTAATTTTATTAAAAATGGTACGTTTACGCCAGGGAGTTCCAATATTACCTTTGCCGGTATTGAAAATCAGAATATTGCTGGCTTCACAACAACAGGCGATATAATTATGAATAAAACGGCAGGTACCGCTCTTTTGTTGGGTAATGTTGCCGGAGCAGCCTTGACCATAAATGGTGCGGATCCGGGAACACTCAATCTAGGCAACAATTTAACCCATACTTTTACCGGCAACTGGACCATAACAGCTTCAGGCAAGATCGATGGAGGAACCAGTAAACTCAGAATTGGAGGAAGTAGTTCGTCAACAGTTTTAGGATACTTTTTAAGAGGCACTGGTACGGTAGAGTATTATGCCAATGGAAACCAGACAATTTTAAACTATTATTATTGGAATTTAACACTCTCAGGTTCAGGAATTAAAACAATTGGAACCTCGCCGGAAACACCCTTGATTTTTGGTGTTTTATCTATTGAAGGCACTGCAACAATTTCTGCTGCTCCTAACTATGATGGTGGGGCTACTTTGCAATATAAGACAACAGATGTTCGCAATGCAGGACCAGAATGGATTTCTCCATTTTCAGGAACTGGCGGAATCATTATTGCAAATACAGCAGGATCTGTGACACTGGATGCTCCGAAAGTTTTAAATCAGGGAGTTAACCTTACGATCAATAACGGATCTACCCTGGTAACCAACAATTTCGCTTTGTTACTGCGCGGAAATTTTACCAACAATGGAACTTTTACGGCGGGCACCAGTCTTGTGACTTTTAATGGCAATACAGCACAAGTTGTCGGAGGAACTTCGATCTCATCGTTTTATAACCTGACATTAAATAATTCAGCAGGTTTATCATTGGGAAACAGTGAAAATGTTGATCACACTTTGACCCTTGCAAATGGAAGACTGACATTAGGCGACTATAATCTTACCCTGGACTTTTTACCTGTTTCAGGTGCACTTGGTGTATCCAATATGATTGTTACGACCGGGACAGGTGAATGTCGCAGAACATACGCTGCAAACGGATCTTATTTATTCCCCGTAGGTGATGTTACCGATACCCCGGAATATTCACCGGTGATGTTGAACTTCACATCTGGCAATTATGCTGCTGGCTATGCAGGAGTGCGCGTTGTAAATGCGAAACACCCGAGCAATGCAAGTTCAACAAATTATTTGAATCGTTACTGGACCATTACTTCATCTGGCATTACAGCGTTCTCCTGTGACTTAACAGGAACATATGTGTCTGCGGATATCGCAGGTACAGAAGTCGGACAGGTTGCAGGCAAATACTGCGGTTCGCTACCCTGGGTAAAATATTCTGCCCTTAGTTCAAACACCCTTACGGCGAACGGTGTAACCGGTTTTTCTGATTTCACGGGGATTACAAAGGCAGCGCCAACAGTCACCATCAGTCCAAACCCATCATTGACTGTCTGCCAGAATGCCTCTTTATCGTTGACAGCCACCCCTGTTGGCGATCCAACCATCACTTATTTATGGAGCCCGGGAGGAGCTACTACCAATTCAATTAATCCTTCAACTCTTTCAGCAGGTTCATACAGTTATACCGTTACTGTGACAGATGGAAATGGCTTTAAGGCAACAGCGAGTGCGTCAGTTGTCGTAAATGCAACCCCAACGGTGAGTGTCAATTCCCCTGTCATTTGCGCCAGTGCAGGTTCATCAACCATCACAGCAACACCATCGCCATCCGGCACTTACAGTTATGCCTGGACCGTGCCATCAGGCGTTACCAACCCGGGAAATATTGCCAGTTTCACCGTTACCAGTGCCGGAACATACAGCGTTGTAGTAACCGATGCTAATTCCTGCACAGGCAGTGGTTCAGGAACATTTACCATTCATCCGAATCCGTCGGTTACAGTTAATTCGCCCATCATATGCGCCAGCGCTGGGTCGGCAACCATCACAGCCACGCCCACACCATCTGCCGGACCCTATAAGTATGCATGGACGGTTCCATCAGGAGCAACTGACCCTGGTGATCTTGCCAGCTTTTCGGCTACCATCGCGGGAAACTATAGCGTCGTAATTACAGATGGCAATTCATGCACCGGTACAGGTTCAGGAACCATGACCATCCATGCGAATCCTGTAGCTTCCATTACACCCGATCCGGCGACTATGCATTACGGGGGAACCATAAATATGAATGGCAATCCGTCAGGAGGCAGCGGAACCTACTCAACACATGCCTGGTCGGGGACCGGGTCTGCTTATTTGAGCTCGACGAATGTGGTCAATCCGGTTTTCAGCGGTGCGCCTGCAGGGAGTTATACTTTAACGTACACGGTTACTGATAACAAGGATTGCAGCGGCAGTGATAATATCAATATAATCGTTTATGGTCCGACCATCTTTGTGAATGACGATTCGCAGGTTAATGATCAATATACGACAGCCATCGGGAATGACAACAACCCCGGAACGGCTGACGCCCCTTTACGTACATTCCTGAAGGCCATTTCCGTATCTGTTGACGGTGATGTATTGAAGGTAGATGCCGGGGTTTACGAAGAAAATGTTGTCGTTAATAAACGATTACAGATTTTCGGTGCTATTTCCGGTGCCTTCGCACCACTTACTACCGTGAAAACAACAAATATCGGAGGGAACGGCATCACCATAAGCGTTGATGGAATTGCCGGAGGATCGGGGTACTCACAGGAAATCCAAAATATTCATTGCCAGGGGAAATCAACTGATATTACTGTCAACAATGACTATGGTATCAATGTGACGGCAGCCGCTTATCATCTGAACTTATATAATGTGTATGCCGATAATTACCGGTTTGCCGGATTGATTTTTAATGGCAACTATGATGCCTTAACCGCTGCTTCAATCAATGTTTGGGATTGTCAATTCCAGGTGTGTGATTATGGGATTAATCTTGGAATGGGGATGAAAGGGATTCATATTAAACGCGGGCTGATAAAAAACAATCGGTATTGCGGAATAATTACCGCAGGAGACGATGGTCAGAAATTAACCGACATCATCATTGACGGTACCCCATTTGTGGATAATGGAACCGGAGGGATCGGGCTTTCATCCTTTGAGGCTGATATATTCCTGCAAAGGTTTAACGGAAACGGGTTGTTCAAAGATCTTACTTTTACCACTTATGCAGCCACCGCGCTCGACTTACGCGGAAAGGGTGTCCTTCACGCACCGACTGCTGCTGCCGGCACCGTCCAAATTCAGAATTGCACCTTTACCGGACAAGCATTGGACGCCAATGCATTCAATAAGGATTTGATAAAAATTCGTAATTATACCGATATTACCAACATTAGCTTCACGGGTGTTACGGTAAATACCCGTGACAATTCAACGACGACAGGTCTTCGATTTGAAGATGTTGGCGCTGGTGGTGATACCCCCGGGCCTTCGGGATATGTTCTTTCCGGTATTACTTTCCCAAATGCCGGATCAGGCTTTGGCCATGGATATGATATCTTCAATTCATCAACCCTTTCCATCAATGCCACGAGTGGCGTTACATTTGGCGGTTCACCGTCAAATTATACCATCGAAGACCGGATCATGCATAAAATTGATTATCCTTCCCTGGGTTTGGTGACCTGGATAGCTAACAATGATTATGTTACCACTAATAGTTATGCTTCCCCGGCAACAACAACACCGAGTATCCAACGCGGAATTGATGCGATTGCTACCAGTGGAACTGTAAACATTGAATCTGGTATAACTTATACGGGAGGCGCAGATGCCGCCACAGGAGGAAAGAACGTTACTTTATCTCCCGGCGCCAGTCCTGGCTGTGTAACCTTCGCAGGTGATATGACACTCAATAGTGGTGATGTGCTGGCTTTTGATATCAATGGAACCACCGCATGCACTGATTACGACAAGTTTACGGTTAGCACCGGGACGGTGAACCTTGGCGGTGCAACTTTGTCGGTGACCCTGGGCTATACACCTGTTAGTGGTGATGCCATTACCATTATTGATGGTTCAAGCGCGATTATTGGTAAGTTTTCGCAGGGGTCGACCATCGACGTGGCTGGAAATATCTTTTCAATTAATTATGCCGGTGGCCTCGATGGATTTGATGTCGTCCTCACATCATGCGGTTCCGGCACAGTCCATAATACTTCTCTCGGTACACATTACTGCAAGATTCAGGATGCTATCGATGTAGCGGTTGCAGGGAACACCATCACCGTTGACAATGGAACATTTTTGGAACATGTTACCATCAACAAAGCAGGGCTGATTCTTACCAATTCTATGGGTTCATCCCCGGTAATTGACGGAGGAAATACAGGTACTGTCGTTACGATTACAGCAAATAATGTAACATTTGACGGATTTCAGGTTCAGAATTCGGGAACAACAGGTATTGAAGCAGGCATTGCACTTTTCGGAGTAACCGGTTGCGATGTCAAAAATAATATTATAACAAACAACTTTATTGGTAGTTCCCTGCTTGGCGCTACATCGAATACCATAGAATTGAACACGTTCACACTAAATTATTTTGGTGTGTATGTAGGCAATATTCCGGCTGTGTCGACATTGAACACCATCACAGGCAATAATATTTCAACATCGAAAAAAATATCCCTTGGAAGTGGACGATATTCAGGGGATGGAATTTATGCTGACAAAGACTGTAACGGAAATATCCTGACCTTGAATAATCTGCATAATAATGGGCAAAATGGTTGTTATTTTTGGAAGTCAGGTTCCAATACTGTTACCGGAAATATTGTTTCCGATAATACATCTTCTGGATTTGAATTGTTGGGATCAGCAAGTAACACCATAACCGGTAACACGGTTACTGGAAACACGGAGGGTTTTAAAATAAGGGACGGAGGAACATATGTTGCCGCTCCCAATTCCATCACGGGAAATAAAATTTCCGGGAATACAAACTATGGCATATTTGCAGAACCAGCTGTTACTTCCGTTGGCGCTTCCCCAAACTGGTGGGGTGACTACAGTGGCCCTACCGTTGCTTCAAACCCATGCGGCACCGGCGATGCCATTACGACCAATGTTACCTATAATCCCTGGTATTATAATGTTGCCATGACCAAATTGAATGGGCTTCCTGCTCTTACACTTTCCACCGTGGCCGATATTTCCACCTTAACAAAAACACCTTTTATCATCAGTGAAACGGTCACTTATCCTGATCTGACAAATTATGAACCGGCCATCCGTAGTGATATATTAATCTCTTCCACTACGCCCTTCCCTGCCGGGATGAAAGTATTCAAGATCATCTATACTGAAGGGGCCAATCCTCCGGTTACCATTCCTGTTTCCTATACGCTGACCGGATCAAGCGTTTACCTGAGTGATATTCTCAATGCACCGGCAAGTTCTTTAGTCGGACATTCAAACACGGTAATTAACTCGCAGATATTCATTGAAGGCGCCACATTACCGGCAACAAATGCAATTAGTATTCAGTCAGTGGCCTATATTGCTAAAACAGGCTGTATCTCTAATCTTGGATTACCTGCAACTTTTACGCTGACTTTTGCCAACCCTGTGGCCATTTCCCTCACACCCGATCCGGCGCAAATTATGTGCAATGCGGTAGGATTCAACTTCAATATTACCTACCCGGCCATCACCAACATTGACAATGGGACAGGTTTGATCAAAAACAACGCGAAGATAACCTCCAATGTTGCTTTGCCTGCATCCACCCTGACCTGGTCTTACAATGGCGTTCCCGGCGCCCCATATACGGTTACAGCAGGAACCACCCAGATTTTCCTGAGCGCCGTTACCGGCATAACAGCACCTTTGCAGGGACATGGCGGATTGGCAGATCAGTGGGCCTTTACCTTAACCG
>JBAXFM010000095.1:0-17198 GCA_037139855.1 Bacteroidota bacterium | reverse complement strand
TTTTCATGGTGAAAATGTGTTAAATTTGAAACTGGCATTGACAATACGATAAAAAAGCACGCTAAGGTACATTTTTAATCGACCCGGTACAGCATCCGTTGCCGGACAAAAAATGAATGACTATCTTTGAACTGCTGAAATATAATATGATAGAAAAACCATGAAAGGATATATCCGGGCAACCACAATTGTAATTTTCTCATGCCTTTTAAACCTGCTTGCCACTGGCCAGGGACCGTTTACACCCTATGATGAATTGCCTGGCATGAACAAGAGCTATAAACCTGCCTACAATAGCGGCTTTCCCGACTGGGCCAAATCTCTTTACCGGTTCCCGGTGAATTTTAATGACATCAACCGCCAATTTGAACGTTATATCTCAATGCATCCGGGCGAGAAAAGTGCGGTGATCCGGTATTATAAAATCTGGAAGCGGGCAGTTGAATCAAATGTACTCGAAGATGGAACCATTGAAATGCCTGACCTGGGTGTATACCGGAAAAATTTGAGAAAAGCACAGCTGGAGGCAGTCAGTAACAGGTCTTCAATTCCAATGACCGGCTCGGACTGGACATTTCTGGGGCCCAGGGAGACCTTCTGGCTCAATGAATCCGGCTCGGCTACCGCGCCTGGATCCTGTCCCTGGCAGGCCAATGTATATTCTTTCGACGTTGCCGGCTCCGACAATAATATTATTTATTGCGGTACGGAAACGGGCTACATGAATAAGACTATCAACAAAGGACTTACATGGCAACTGGTGGGGCAAAATTATCCCTTCGGAGGTGGGGTCACAGCCGTAGCCGTCCACCCGTCAAATCCTGATGTGGTGTATGTTGCAGCTGGAAACCAGGTACATCGCACAGCCGATGGGGGGATAACCTGGACACCTATGCTTCCGGCTGGGAGCCTTTTCTATGCCGACAGACTGAAGATCGACCCCGTGAATTCTCAGAAGATACTGGCGGCCTCAGCCAACGGGGTTTTCATCAGTACAGACGGAGGCGCCACATGGACAAAAAAATGGACGGCTGCGGCTTATGATGTAGAGTTTAAACCCAACGATAATTCCCAGGTTTTTGCCCTGACAGTAACGGGCGGAAAGTTCTCGGTTATTGGTTCATCGGATGGTGGGCTGACTTTCCAGGCACAGACGACTTTTCCGAATACAATTGTTGAATCAAGTGGCGGTTTGCTTGCCATGACCCCTGCCAACCCGAATGTCATGCTGGCAATTCTGTTGAGCGCCAACAACACGCCGTACCTTTTAAAAGGCACCCTGACAGGTTCCACCTGGAACTGGGCTCTCCAGGCCACCGGCGCTACGAGTTCATTTCCCATGAATAACGGCCAGGGGTACTTCGACCTGGCGCTCGATATCTCCCCTGTGAACGAGAATGTCATCCTGGTTGGCACTACAACCCTCTATAAATCAGTCAATGGAGGTACTACTTTTACGTCTGTTGGAGGCTATGCGGGCAACTTCAATATTCATCCCGACATTCAGGATATTAAAATGTTGCCGAATGGAGAAACCTGGGTTTCAACCGATGGCGGCATGAACCTGACCACTGATAATTTCGGGCTCCCTGCCAATTACTTTGTGAGGGTGAACGGGCTGACTGGTTCCGATATGTGGGGTTTTGATCAGGGATGGAACGAAGATGTGGTGGTTGGAGGAAGGTACCACAACGGCAATACTGCGTTGGCAGATTTTTATCAACCCAAAGCCCTGCGTATGGGGGGTGCTGAATCTCCTACCGGATGGGTACTCCAGGGAAAAAAACGTCATGTGGCGTTTGATGACCTGGGCAATGGATGGATATTACCTCAAACAGCCGAAGGCAAACCGGAAGGACGGTTTATCTTCAGCAAATATCCCAATATGGATGAGTATGGCGGACGCCGGAGCAACCTGGTACATCATCCCAACTATTATGGCACATTGTTTCTGGGCGAAGGAACCGGCTTCTGGAGAAGTACCGACATGGGGGTTACCTGGGATTTACTTTACAATTTCCCGGCCAGGATTCGCTACCTGCAGATAAGCTACAGCAACCCGGAGGTGATTTATGCCGACATCGTTGGCGGAGGTTTATGTAAAACCACTGATGGTGGAATTACCTGGTTATTAAAACCTTCGCTCACCAGTCCTCCTTATGGTACCTCAAACTGGAAGGGCAAACTTTTTATAGCAATCTCACCAACAAATGAAAATGTGATATGGGCGTGCCTGCAAAATGGAACCTGGTCGGCTGATATCGGCAAGGTGTTCCGGTCATCCGATGGGGGAGATACCTGGGAAGACTGGACAGGAACACTGTCGGAATATATGAAATGCATGGTGATTCAGCCTGATTCGTCGGGAAATAATCTGGTTTATCTGTTTACCAATGCAACCAATGGCAAATCTGCCAAAGTTTTTTACCGCAAAACCGGGATGACCGATTGGGCAGTATTCAGCAACAACTATCCGGCGGGCATGACGGTAAACATGGCATTGCCTTTTTTCAGGGACGGGAAATTGCGTGTTGGTGGCAATGGCGGCGTATGGGAATCGCCCTTGAAAGACACAACTTTCTCACCCATCATCAATCCATGGGTTGGAAAATCGTACTACAATTGCATGCTGGATACCATTTATTTTGACGACCACTCCATGTTGGATCATACCGGGGCAACCTGGCACTGGAGCATCACGCCTCAACCGGTCTGGATGCAGAACGCAAACATTCGAAGCCCCGGCGTGGTACTTGGGTACCCCGGATCCTATGACGTTACCCTCACGGTAACCAAAGATGGCAAGAGTTTCACTAAAACCATTGTTGGGATGGTATCTGCCACAACCTGTCCTTCCATCTATGACTGCAGCAACCCTGCTGAACTTCCAAAAAGCGGCTGGTCACTTGTTTATGTTGACAGCGAAGAAACAGGTGATCCCGGACTGGCAACCATGAGTTTCGATGGAGATCCTTCCACCATCTGGCATACACGGTGGAGTACGGGCAGTGATCCATATCCTCATGAAATACAAATTGGTCTCGGCGAAAGATACAAGATCAGCAAATTTACCTACCTCCCCCGGCAGGAGGGTGAAAACGGGAGGATTAAAAACTTCGAACTCTTTATCAGCGATGACACCCTTAACTGGGGAATGCCAGCAACAACTGGTCAGTTTGTCAATACCGCTGCCCCGCAAACGGTGGTTCTAGACACCGCCAGAACGGGAAGATATTTCCGGGTGGTCGCACTTTCAGAAGTAAATGGGAACGTATGGGCCTCTGCTGCCGAATTCAGCCTGGTGGGGTGTGTTGACTGGCCAACAGGAATCAATCCGCAGAATTTCCGGGACTATATAACTGCTTTTCCTGTGCCGACCAACGGCCTGGTAAACGTTTCCCTCCCCGCTGGACAGAATTTCCGGTATCAGATCCTTTCATCAACAGGAACGATTGTTGGTCAGGGAAATATCAAAAAATCATCTGATTTCTTTCCCGTGAACCTGGAGCACCTGTCAGCCGGAGTTTTTATTATTCAACTTATCGACGATCACGGAGTGATTTACAGGGTAAAAGCATTGAAGAGATAATGCGTTGCCAAACCAATCTTAATTCATTCTGCCCTGGAAATATTTTTTTCCTTCCGGCATTATTATTTTAATTATTGTGTTAACTTTAGCCTGTCAAATGGATAGTGCTTGTCCATTGAAATGTAACGAAATTGCCATCAAACGATTTATTTTCAGAATATTCATTTTAAAAATAAATTCCTATGAAAAAGCAACTATTCCTTATTGTTTCAGCATGTGTGTTTTGTTTTTACATGCAGGCTCAAATTACGCTTAATCAATCAAACACAGACTTTACGCCTGGGATAGTCAAACCGGTTAAAATAGATACCACCGGGTTTATTTTCCCGGTTGCCGGGGCAAATCAACATTGGAATTATTCAAACCTCGTAAAAAAAAGCGTGGATCCGCGGACATGTCTTGTTCCATCCAATCCGAATTTCCCTGCGGCAACTTATACTGATACTAGTCTCACGGCTGTTTTCATCCCGGGATGGAATTATTATTATAATTCATATAATCAAAATTCGTCCGACGGGTTAAAGTACCTGGGTTATAGTGTAAAAACTCAACGGTATGGGGTTACCATGACTGGAAATCCCAAGGACTCCTGCATATTCCCGGAACAATTCTGGGTTCACAGCACACCGCTCATGATCCTCCCTTTTCCTGTAACGATGGGAACCTCATGGCACAACACCTATGGGAGTGTTTTGAATTTTCAACTTACCATAACCTCATTCGGGTTAAACAAGGTTCCCTGTCAGAAAAAGAGCACATCGATTGCTACTGACACGATCATTGGATGGGGTGATATGCGGGTTCCGACTGCCCAGGGAGCAAGTCTGGCCTACGATGTCATTATGGTAAAACGAATAATTATAGAGACCGATAGTTTTTTTCTGGCCGGTAATCCTGCTCCCACTGCATTGCTGACAGCTTTTGGGATTACCCAGGGACAAACCATCACCACAAACAGATATTTTTTCTGGCGGGAAAATGCAAGGTTTACCTTATTGATGGTCAACTCCAAAGAAAATTCTGTTAATAAAGCAAGGGATGTCTATTACGATGAAACAGCCGAGTTTGACCCAAATTACAGCGTGAATGAAATTGCCCGGGATGCAGATATTTTTGTTTATCCCAACCCTGCCAGTCAAATACTACACATCAGATCAAAAAGCAAACCAGTTGAGTTTTTTATTTATAATTCACTGGGAGCAAATGTCTTCAGTGGTATTTCAGATAATGGTTCCATTAATCTTAATGCATTGCCCAAAGGATTGTATTTCATAAAACTTAAATCAAAAGACCAGACGGGAGTGACAAAATTTATCAGGAACTAAACCTGTCGTTTAACTTTTATTCTACACTTTTACCGAAGATTATGCCAAAAAGCAACCAGCATGCCGGACAGGAGAAAGATCCGGTTCGAAAATCTCCTGACCAGGCAGTAATCTGGGCTGATGAATTACGGCGGGTCGTAAAATCAAGATCTTTTTACTATGCTTTGGTCATTGTTGTCATAACATTCATCTCTTTTTTCCCCGCCTTAAAAGGTGGGTTTCTGCAAACCTGGGATGATGAGAAATATGTAACAAGCAACACGATGATCAAAGAGCTGAGTCTGGAAAACATTGGTCATATGTTTTCGAAACAGGTCAATGGCACCTATATTCCGCTGCCCTTGTTGTCATACTCCATCGAGTATAAGCTGTTTGGCGATAATCCCCTCCCGTTCCATACAACAAACCTTTTTCTGCATATCCTGTCCACCTTGCTCGTTTTCTGGATTTTACGACTTCTGAAATTGGATATCATCTATGCAGCCTTTGGAGCATTGCTTTTCGGGATTCATCCGATGCGTGTCGAATCCGTTGCCTGGATCACGGAGAGGAAGGATGTGATGTACGGTTTTTTTTACCTTGCTTCAATGGTGGCTTACATCATTTATGTGAATAATAAGCCACAAAATTCAAAGTTGCTTCTGTTAAGTGTTTTGTTGTTTCTTTGTTCATTGTTGTCTAAAATCGAAGCTGTTACACTTCCTTTAACGCTGCTCCTGGTCGATTTTCTATTGCTGAGGACCGATTATATCAAATTAATCAGGGAAAAAATACCATTTTTTATCCTGTCACTTTTATTCGGGCTGCTTGGTGTCTACATAATTTACAGGGTCGGTTTGAAGGTCCCTGATTTTTTAAAGAGCGACCATGCTTTCAGTTTCTCAGAAAAGTTTTTATTTGGATTGTATTCATTAACCGGGTATGTCATTAAATTCTTTGTTCCTTATTCCCAGTGTGGCATATATTCTTATCCGGTCATGACCGGGTGGACAGGGGTTTGGATCAGTTTCCTTAACCCCGTTCTGATAGGATTGCTGATAATCCTGGTATGGTGGTCTCTTCGCAAAACGCGCGCCATTGCTTTCGGAGCATTGTTTTTCCTCTTCAGTGTATTTTTTCTGCTCCAGATCGTTGCAGTGGGAAATGGATTTTTTGCCGACAGATACACCTATATAGCTTACTTTGGACTGATTTTTATTACAGTTTGGATTGCTGCGTATTTTGGCATTAAGAACTCAATCTGGAAAATTTCCGGCATTATCGTTCTTTCCATTTTTGTTTTAACATGCTCGGCGCTGACCTTTTCCCGCAGCAGAATATGGCAGGATGATGTATCGCTCTGGACGGATGTAATTAACCAGAATCCGGGCAGAAGTATGGAGCCTTATGCAAACCGTGGTGTTGCTTATACCGTGAAGCATGAATGGGATAATGCACTGGCAGATTTTACCACTGCTCTTTTAATCGACCCAAAATCAGAAGGAGTCTTTTCCGACCGTGGAATCGTCTATGCATTTACCGGAGAACCACTGAAGGCGATTGCAGATTTTTCGGTGTCGATCGGGATGAATCCGAAAAACGCTAAGGCTCTTTTCAACAGGGGGGTCGCTTATGGGAATACAAACCAGGCTGATAAGGCCATCGCTGACTTCAGAAAGGTCCTTGATCTCGATACAATGAACGTTTCAGCATATGCTGGATTATGCATGATGCTGGTCGAGCAGAAAAAGTTTGATTCGTGCAGGATCCTGGTTGGCAAAGGGTTGAAGCTTGATCCATACCGATCAGAACTGTATGCCATTTTGGGGAATTGCGAACTCGAAACAGGAGACCCTGATAAAGCCATTGCCGAATTCCGTCACTGCCTGAGGATCGACAATACCAGTCTAGATGCCTACCTGGGTCTTGTGGCAGCCTTTGTAAATAAGGATGACAATGCCAATGCCATGACAAACCTGAGATTAGCCCAGGAAGTAGCGCAACAGCAAGGTGTCAGACTGGATGGCATGGAAGATATCATAAAGTCGGGAGTGACGTTGCTTGATAATAAACGGATGGCCATTCAAACACTGTTTCCTCATTGAGAGGCATTGCCATACCTGGATCCCTGCCTATGTTGTTTCATCGCCCATTTCTTGTATTTTTGCAAGAAAAATTAGCATGAAAAAATGTCAGTTTCTCTTGATTCTCCTTGTATCCTTTTTATCGGCCTATAAACATTCCTCTGCCTGTACCAACCTGATCATTACCAAAGGCGCCAGCAAAGATGGGTCGGTCATGATCACTTATGCCGCCGATTCACATATCCGATACGGAGCGATCGCCTTCTTTCCGGCTGCCGATCACGAACCTGGCGACAGGTGTGAAGTTTACCACTATGAAAGCGGTATGTTTATGGGCATCATCCCCGAAGTGGCCCACACTTATTCGGTAGTACAGTTCATGAATGAACATCAGGTAGCCATTGGCGAAACCACTTTCGGCGGTCTGGATTCACTCTCCAGTCAGCCGGGTTCGTTCCTTGATTACGGATCGCTGATGAAAATCGGACTTCAACGGTCAAAAACGGCCAGGGAGATGATCAGGGTTATTACTGAGTTGGTGGAAAAGTATGGATACGCTTCCGGTGGAGAATCTTTCTCCATTTCCGATGCCAATGAAGCCTGGATCATGGAAATCATCGGAAAAGGCAAGTATGAAAAAGGAGCAGTTTGGGTTGCCCGCCTCATCCCCGACGGATATGTGAGCGGACATGCCAACCAGGCGCGAATTACATCCTTCCCGTTTCAGAAATCCAACAACTGGAACGACCGGCAACAATCTGTTTATCATTCACCGGATGTTATCAGTTTTGCGCATGCCCACGGATTTTACAAGGGAAAGGATGCAGATTTTAGTTTTTCGGATGTTTACAATCCTTTGAATTTTGGCGGCGCCCGGTTTTGCGATGCGCGGGTATGGTCGTTTTTCAGGAAAGTGAACCAGTCCATTCGCGATAACCCGGAATACACCAGGTATGCCATGGGAAAATTTTCCTTTCAGCCGCTTTTTATTGATGGGAACAGGAATCCGAATGGATATGCTTCGAACCGGTTGCCGTTGTGGGTGAAACCTGATTCTCCCGTGGCATTACAGGAGGTTATGGCTGCAATGCGCGATCATTATGAGGATACCCCACTCGACATGAGGTACGATTTAGGCGCCGGCCCATTTCATTTGCCATATCGCTGGCGGCCGATGGAATTTACGGTCGACAGTGTGATGTATTTGAACGAACGGGCCATTGCTACACAGCAAACCGGGTACAGTTTTGTGGCACAATCCAGAAGCTGGCTGCCCGATCCGGTCGGCGGTATTTACTGGTTTGGAGTGGATGATGCCGATGGCTGTGTTTATGCGCCTATGTATTGTGGCATCAGAGAGATTCCGGTCAGCTATGTAAGGGGCAACGGTTCAATGATTGCCTGGTCCGACAATTCTGCCTACTGGACATTCAGCCAGGTTAACAACTGGGCTTATTCCCGATATGATATTATCCATCCGGAGATAGAAAAATATCAGGCAGAACTCGAGAAACGACTGATAAAGGAAACGGAAATCGTCGATGCCAAAGCCACCATACTTTATAAGGAGAACCCCGCCACAGGATTCGATTATATCACTGATTATACGGTGTATACCGGGAACCTTCTTGTGAGCAAATGGGATGCCTTTTACCACTTTCTGTTTATGAAATACATCGATGGCAATGTTAAGCAAACCAGTGGATTTCAACTGCTCGACAATGGAAATGGCAAAGGTGTTCCGAAAAAACCTTCACAACCCGGCTATGGCAGGGAGTGGGAGCGGAGGATGATTGATCAAACCGGTGAACGGTTCAAAGTACCCGAAACCAAATAATTGCTAACTTTGCACCCATTTTTAATTTTAATCAATTCTGAATAGTTTGACAAAGAAACCAACCGTCATTGTAGGTTTGAGCGGAGGCGTTGATTCTTCGGTAGCTGCTTACCTTCTCAAAGAGCAGGGTTACGAAGTAATTGGCGTCACCATGGCCATCTGGGACGGACAATATAAATCGACGGGTAAACATGCCTGCTATGGATCTGATGAAGAGGAAGAGATTCATGGAGCCCGTGAAGTAGCTAAAAAACTTGATATTCCGTATCATGTATTTAATTGCTCTGTTGAGTACAAGCAGGCGGTACTTGATTATTTTAAATCCGAATACCTTGCCGGCCGTACCCCTAACCCCTGCATTCAATGCAACCAGCTGATCAAATTCGGAATGTTGCCCACCATGGCCGGGAAAAGCGGGATCGCTTTTGACTTTTTCGCCACAGGACATTATGCAAGTGTTGAATTCAGTGAGAAATACCAGCGGTATGTATTGAAGAAAGCTGCCGACCTGAAAAAAGACCAGACTTATTTCATTCACCGGTTATCACAGGATCAGCTGAAACAGGTTATGTTGCCCATCGGACAGTTTAATAAGCCGGAAATCAAAGAACTGGCGCGCAAAGTAGGTATTACCACCGAGGATTTGGAGGAGAGCCAGGATTTCTACAGCGGCGATTACAAGGACCTGTTGGAGGTGGAAGACCTTCCGGGCGATATTGTTGATTTAACTGGCAAAGTACTTGGCCACCATAAGGGGATTTGGAATTATACCATCGGACAGCGGAAAGGATTAGGCATTGCCTATGCGGAGCCACTGTATGTGATTGGGTTAAATAAAGAGGCAAACACAGTGATCGTTGGCATTCGTGATGAGACTTTCAATGCCTCGTTTGTTGTATCCGATCTCAATTGGGTGGCGCTTTCGCGATTGAACCATCCCATGGACTGTACTGTAAAAATCCGTTCAGCGCAAAAAGAACGTGAAGCAAGGATCGAACCGTTGGAGAACGGAGAGGTGAAAGTCACGTTTTTTCATCCGAATGACGCCATTACCCCCGGACAGTCTGCCGTTTTTTATGACGAAGACATCGTGCTGGGTGGTGGAATCATTAAAGAAGTGACGAGTGACAAATGACGAATGACGCATAACAATTCATTAATCAACCCAATTATGAAACGAATCTTCCTGCTTTCCCTGCTTGTTCTGCTGGTAACTCTTGGTTTTACCCAAAAACCACAGATAACAGCCAAGGAGCTTCACGAATATGTTGAATTTCTTGCCTCTGATTCACTCAAAGGACGTAAACCAGGCACTCCTGAGATCAACGTGGCAGCTACGTATATCTTAGATCATTTCAAGGCTGCCGGGCTGAAACCTATTGGAGAGAATGGTTTCCAATGGTTCGAAATTGTTACCGATGTGAAACTCGGGGAAAAAAATGGCCTCAGCTTCGATGGATTTGATGCCACAATCAGGAAGGATTTTATTCCACTCTCTTTTTCTAGCAGTGCAAAAGTGAATGCCCCGGTGGTATTTGCCGGATATGGATTCGATATCGACATCGACAGCCTTAAGTGGAGCGACTATAAAGGGGTGGATGTGAAAGGGAAATGGGTAATGGTGTTCCGTGCTGATCCTGATCTGGATAATTCCGACAGCAAATTCATTCCTTACAGTGATGTGAGGAGTAAGGTTTTAACAGCAAAAGATAAAGGCGCTGCCGGTGTTTTATTAATCACCCCGAAAGGAGTTGAAAAAGATGACAAACTGATGCCATTGGTCGTTGAGAACAATGAAGTCACCGCCGGTATTCCTATTCTGAACATTACCCGTGAACTGGCAAATAAGATGCTGAAGAAAACAGGAATTTCCATCGACAGTCTTGATCGAACTATTATTTCATCTAAGGCGCCAAATAGTTTTCTGATGGGGATAACGTTGAATGGAACCGCTGATGTTGTGCAGAAGCGTGAAAAAACCGCCAATGTTATTGCTTTGCTTGAAGGCAGTGATCCGGCTTTGAAGGACGAATACCTGGTTATTGGCGGTCATTATGACCACCTTGGTTTCGGAGGGTCGGGTTCCGGTTCACGCATGCCTGATACCAATGCCGTTCACAACGGCGCTGATGATAATGCATCAGGAACTGCCATGGTCATGGCGCTGGCAAAACGGTTGGCCTCTGAGAAGGGGAATACCAAACGCAGCATCATCTTTGTCGCATTTAGTTCGGAGGAAATCGGGCTGCTCGGTTCAAAATATTTTGTGGATCATCCGCCGGTGGAATTGAAAAAAATTAAAGCCATGTTCAATTTTGACATGATTGGAAGGTTCGATAATGAAAAAAACTCCATTTCGTTAAGTGGAACAGGCACTTCCGTTGAAGCCGACTCTTTGCTGAAACCGCTGGAAACCAAATTGCATTTTGCGGTGGTTCATTCACCTGATGGTTATGGCCCATCAGATCATGCAGCTTTTTATTCTTCCAATATTCCGGTTTTTTATTTTAACACAGGTGTTCATACCGATTATCATACACCTTTTGATGATACCGAAAAACTCAATTTTGATGCCGAAAAAGAAATTGGCGATTATGCCACCAGTATAATCATGGTAGTTGATAACCTTCCGTTGGCGTTAACATTTAAAGAATCGGGAAAAAAGGAGCAGGCAGGTCGTTCGGGTCGCCGGCTAAAGGTTACCCTGGGCATCATGCCCGATTTTGCCGGTACTGAAAAGAAAGGGTTACGCATCGACGGGGTTACCAAAGATGGTCCTGCCGATAAGGGTGGCATGAAGAAAGGCGATATAATCACGGGTATCAATGGCATGACCGTTGGAAATATTTATGAATACATGTCACGATTGCAGAAACTCAAACATGGCATGACGGTCAATGTGGAGGTGATCCGCGATGGAAAAAACCAGGTATTGATCATCCTGCTTTAACTCGTCATTTGTCATTTGTCAATCGTCATTTGTCATTCATAAGATAGTTATCCCCAATCACCTCATTCACTCCTGCCATGCTCCTTCAGTCTTTCTTAACCGAAGCCTTTATTCTGAAATTCGTAAAGTTTTCCCTGGTTGGTTTTTCAGGCGTATTCGTCGATTTTGGAACGACGTTCATTTGCAAGGAGATACTGAAGATTCAAAAGTATGTGGCCAACACCTGTGGCTTTGCGTTGGCTGCAACCTCCAATTATTTCATGAACCGGGCCTGGACCTTTCACAGCACCAATCCAAACGTGATGCTCGAATTTACCCGGTTTTTCATCATTGCACTCATAGGTTTGGTAATCAACCTGTTGATTATCTGGGCAATGACAGGAAAATTCAAGGTTAATTTCTATGTATCAAAACTAATAGCTACAATACTGGTTACCCTGTGGAATTTTCTGATCAACGCTTATTACACTTTCGTCTGATCACAATTCTGCGAAAATCCGCGTTTTAATCCGCGAAAATCTGCGAGAACTTTTTACTGGCAATCTGCGTGAAATTGTCTATTTGCCTTCCGCTCCCGGCATTGATGACGGTATAACGATAATATAATCAGCTTTCGCTGCATCCTGCTTTGAAATCGTATCAATGTTTTCCTGTTCAACACAGGAAATGGTCAGTATCTTTAGTTCAAAACTGGTTTTGCGGATAGCCTGATTCACGTACCAGACAATACTCTGGTGGTTATCGCTGTGATACGACCCATTGAAATGCAAGATGGTTTTTCCGTCAAAAGCGCCATTCTTTATGATAAAATGAGCCATGGTGGCATCCTTGATCGCTTGTGCTTTCCCCAGATTAGCTGTAAGATGAGCTGGCATGCCGTCTCCGACATTTTTAACGATACTTGCGTAGCACTCCAGCGTGTCAGGATATTTGATCGGCAGGGAAGCAATCATACCACGTTCCATGGCATTGATGCTGTCAAGCCCTTCAAACCCTTTAATATTAACCAGTGCAGCAAAGCGCCGGGGAATATTGGTCGCCAGAACCTTTATGCCTTTCTCACGGGCAAAGTCAACCAGGGGAGCATAGTCGGTTTTGTAATTGGGCCAGAGTTTGGCTTCTGCCTCAAAATCTTTTTTGCGAATCATTTTTGAAAGATATTCATTGATCAGCAGTTGGTTATCAACCTCAAACATCTCAGCTCCCAGAACAAGGTTAATGCCCTTTTCTGCAAAAAGGTCTTTGGTAAGTTCCAACTCCAGCCAGTGTACGATGGGGTTTTTGTGTAGTTCGCCAAAAAAAATAATATCTGAATTTTTAGCCGCTTTAAGGATATCGTTATAATCCACTTCATGCCCTTTGGTGTTGAAAACCTTGTAAGCAGGTTTGTCGCCCTTCATCGCCAAAAAAGGAATAAGAAGTAATAACAGGAAAAAAGTGTAGGGGATTTTCATAATGAACGGTTTGGGATTTATGACAGACAGTTTAAACTTTTTTAGTTACTACTTTTAGTGACCCCACCCCGACCCTCCCCTTGGAGGGGAGGGAGGCGTAGAACGTTGATTTTTAATATTTTTGTTTCAAACCATTTAAACTAATTACCATCATGATTAAAAGAATTTGACATGTCATTCTTGGCAGAAAATCCCCCTCCCCTCCAAGGGGAGGGACGGGGTGGGTCATCTTCGTCCCTCTCCATTCATTTCGCCAGTCCTTCCTCATGAAACGCCAGCGGCAGCAAAGAGCCCATTCCATGGAAAACAAACACTTTCCCTGTTTGGCCACCTAGGATGATCCGGATTTTATTGTTGAACTTCATTTCAAATTCGATAATGGCTTGCCGACACATTCCGCATGGAGGAACTGGATCGGAAACTTCAAAATCTTCGGAAACAGCACTGATGGCAATTGCCGCAAAAGGAACATCCGGATAGGTTGAAGAAGCTGAAAATACCGCGACCCTTTCAGCGCAAAGTCCTGCCGGGAATGACATGTTCTCCTGGTTACTTCCTGAGACAATTTCCCCGTTGGCAAGTTTTACCGCCGCGCCAACATGATAATGAGAATACGGAGCATAGGAGCCAGCAATAGCAAGTTTGGCCTGTTGTAGCAATTCCCGGTCGGTTAACGGTAATTCGAGGGCGGAATCATAAACCTGATAGTCAAAGGAATGCGTAATTTGTTTCATGTATATGGTTTTATTCAACCGGGTTGTCTTCGTCATCTTCACTCTTGACCGGAATTTCCGGTTTTGGCTGCACATATTTCCCGGCCAGGATCCCCGTGTATTTTTCTGTATCTTTAATGGTCGCAATCGCCTCATTAAGTTCAGGGTCATGCTTTAGGGCCGATATGATTTTTCCTTTCTGATAATAATATCTTGTCACGATTTCCATTTTCAGAAGTTCTTTGATCTGATCGTTGTATTTTTTCAGATCCTCCTGCTTGTCCTTCTCCATTCTGACAGAAAGATGGTCGTATTCAACTTTGATGGCATCAAAATAATTTTCTTTCAATGCAATGTTTTTGAGGTCTTCAAGCGCACGTTCGCTCCTGGTTTTATAGGAGTAATCCTTCCCCTTGATAAATTCGATGAAACTATTGTAAATGGAATCGTCGATTTCAAATACATCAGCCGGAGGAATGGATGGATGTTCGCGTGCATATTTTGTGGCATAATCAAACACGAAGTATTTTCCGTAAAGGGCCATGGCCAGGTTGCTGAACTGTCTGGATTTTGTAATCACATCAGGATTGATTCCGCCACCGTCATAAACCGTTCTTCCATTCTTGGTTTTAAACGCCCTTATCAAGGAGTCGGGAATCTTTCCGAACGAACCATCTTTCTTTTTATGTTCATAATCGATTGCCTGGATGCAGCGTCCGCTGGGAATATAATATTTGGCAACGGTGATTTTCATCTGCGCGTTATAGGATAATGGAACCACATTCTGCACAAGGCCTTTCCCGAAAGTACGCTGACCCAGAATGACAGCACGGTCGAGGTCTTGCAGCGAACCTGCCAGTATTTCACTGGCCGACGCACTTGAGCGGTCGACAAGAACAACCACGGGAATACTGAGATCAACCGGTGGACTCATGGTGAGATGAGACCGGTTTTTATCTGCCATTTTTCCTTTCGTACTAACAATTTCCTGTCCGCGTTCAACAAAAATGTTGGCAATATCAACAGCTTCATTCAGCAATCCGCCACCATTGCCCCGCAAATCAACAATGATTCCTTTGAGTGTATTCCCTTCTTTTAATTTAAGGTAAGCCTGTTTCAATTCTTTGGCTGCATTCTGGGTGAATCCGGTTAATTTGATATAGCCGATCGTTGAGTCAACCATTCCATAGTAGGGAATGTTATCAATCTTGATATTCTCACGGGTTATCGTTTTTTCAAAGGGTTTACTTTCCCCTTCACGCTGTATCAGCACATCTACATTGGTTCCCGCTTGTCCTTTCAGGATTGAACTGACATCATCGTATGATTTTCCTTTAGCCTGTTTTCCATTGACTTCCAGAATTCTGTCACCCGCTTTAAGCCCCGATTTATCGGAAGGTGAACCCTCATACGGTTCGGAAATTACAATATAATCTCCCTGTTGATGGATGAGTGAACCGATTCCGCCATATTGTCCGGTCGTAATGAACTTGTAATCTTCGACCTGCGATTCCGGAATGAAATTGGTGTACGGATCAAGCGACTCAAGCATGGCTTCGATACCGGTTTGTGTCAATTCCCCAGGTTTGATCTCATCCACATAATCCTGATTTAACTCCTTGATCAGGTTGGAATAAATATCAAGGTTTTTCATGATTTCAAAACCCTGTTGATTTGGCGCCTGCGCAAATGTTCCTTTTCCAGCCGATCCAAGAAGGAAAATCAATAAAAAATATCCTGCAATTCGTTTCATTCTGTTTTTTTATAAATGTAAATCTCCATTATATCATTCCGCACCTCCGGAGCGGAAAATCAACCTGCATCATTCTGACTATCAAAATCCAGCTCCTATGGAGCTGAAATATTTTGACATTTGACATTTACCATTTGCATTTTGCATTTTCAATTTCCCTCATGGTACCGGATCATACCCGCTTCCTCCCCATGGATTACATCTTCCAATTCGTTTCAATGCCATCCATCCGCCACGGAAAGGCCCGTACTTGACAATGGCATCAACGCCATACGCCGAGCAACTGGGTGTATAACGGCATGACGGCATCAGATATGGGGAGATGGCTCCCTGGTAAATCCGTATCAGTAAAATGAAAAACTTAGCCAGTAACTTTTTCATTCTCTTCAATTAAACGCTGTAAAAGTAAAATTATTTTTGCTTGGATGAGGTCATAAGTTACTATTTCTTTGGCTGTGTAGGTAATACAGAAAACAATTTGATTTCCGTTTTCCGAAAGTCGGTTGTATAAAAGTTGTTTATTCAACCGGAATGCCTCTTTCATGCGGCGTCGAATCAGGTTCCGATGCACAGCCTTGTGGAAATTGTATTTTGGAACACTCATCAGAACCTGGGCGGGTGAAGCAACTTCAATCGATTCCTGCATCCAGGTGATGCGAAACGGGTTCAGATAAAATTTATGACCTTTCGAAAATAACTTGCTGATTAGCTGGTGGCTGCAAAGCCGCTCTTCTTTGGAAAAAGTTTGTTTCACGATTTACACTGAAATCATTGAACAGATGTTCACTTCTTTTTTGCTTCGTTTTGCAGAAACAATTCAATGGCAGTGGTCATGGAAGCTGCTGCCTGGGTGGGGGCCTCCACATGGAGGGTTAACCCGGCATCTTTCACTGCTTTATGGGTTGATGTTCCAAAAGCGCCAATGGCACATTCATTCTGGACAAAATCCGGGAAATTTTTAAAAAGTGATTTAATTCCGGAAGGACTGAAAAAGATAAGCAAATCGTAATTTTTGATGTCAATGTCGGAAAGGTCACTTGCCAGGGTACGGTAAATAATTGCCTTTTTAAACTGAATTTTATTGTCTTCCAGCATTTTTGGGATTTCCTGCTTATGAATATCCGAGCAGGGGAGCAGAAATTTTTCAGTTTTATGTTTTTTGATAAGTTCAATAAGGTTGGCGTAATTTTCCTTGCTGTGGAAAATTTTTCGCTTCCTGAATTGAACGTATTTTTGCAAATAATAGGCGGTAGATTCTGAAATACTGAAGTACTTCATGGTTTCAGGCACTTCAACCCGCATCTCCTTGCACATCCTGAAGTAGTGATCAACAGCATTGCGTGAAGTAAAGATAACTGCCGTATAATCCAGTAGGTTGACTTTATCCTTCCTGAAATCCTTTGCAGGAATTCCGTCAATCTTAAAAAATTTACGGAAAGTGATGTTGACGTTGAATTTGCGTGCTATCTCACCATAAGGTGATTTCTCAAAATCGATAGGCTGAGGCTGGGAAA
>JBAXFM010000094.1:0-17243 GCA_037139855.1 Bacteroidota bacterium | reverse complement strand
CCAACCCGGTGCTGGGTTCACCTTCGGTGCCTTTGCGGTTGGTTTGCTCATCAAGTCGAAAAAGGTTTTCGATCATGTTCTCATTCATACCGATACCCGTGTCGCTAATCGCTATTTCGGCTGAATGATCGCTATCAGACTTTGCAGTAAGTCTGATAATGCCTCCCTTGCAGGTGAATTTCGTGGCATTTGACACCAGGTTGCGTAATATGGAGGCCAGCATATACCGATCGGCATACACTGCTATGTTTTCAGGAATTTCAATCCTGATCTCAATTCCCTTTTTGTTTGCCGGTTCCATCACCGAAATTAAGCTTTCCTCCCCAAAGTCCTTCAGCAGAAATGTTGCAGGCTTAAAATCAGTAACCCCTCTGCGAAGGCGCGACCACTCCAAAAGGTTTTCGAGTAACCCAAAGAGATTGGTAGCAGAGTTCTGCATACTCAGGGCAATCCGTTGAAGGTCTTTTAATGTAAAGGTATCAAGCTCCTCAACAAACATTTGGGTAAAGCCAAGAAAAGCATTGAACGGGCCACGCAGGTCGTGGGCAACGATGGAAAAGAATTTGTCTTTTTCGATATTTGACTGGAGCAGTTGTTCGTTTTTAAGAATGATTTCTGCTTCTGTTTTTTTTCTTTCCGTAACATCGCGTACGATTGTAGTAACTTCATCAGGTCCGCTTGGAACCATTCTGGCCTCAAAATCACGAATCCTTCCCGATGGAAAAGAAAGTTGATACTCAAAAATCTGCATTTTTCCGGTAAGAAGGGTTTGTTCTAATTTTTCATCACCCATATCGGCAAATGCAGGTGAAAATATTTCACGAATATTTTTCCCAATGATAGATTGCGTCTGATAAGCAAGATCTTCCTTTGCAGCTTTATAATCAAGAAAAACGCCACGACTGCTAAGCCTGAACATCAAATCAGGTATGGCGTCAATGAGCGCATGGGCATGACTTTCACTGTCTTTCAGCTCTTTTTCAGCTTGCTTGCGATCACTGATGTCGGTATGAGTGCCAAACATCATCACCGGTTTACCATCATCGCTGTGGGTAACTACCTGCCCACGGTCGTGAATCCATACCCAGTGACCGTCTTTATGTTTCATCCTGTATTCGCAATTATAATAGGACAGCTCCCCTGCGAAATATTGCTCAAGTAGTTTGTACGAGTGCATCAGATCATTGGGATGAGTCATTGTTTCCCATGTTTTAATGCTGGTTGGCGACAGTTCACCAAGAGTGTACCCAACCATCTGAGCATACTGCTCGTTGTAAACAGTTTCACCGGTTGGTATATTCCATTCCCAGGTTCCGGCACGGGTTGCCTCAACGATGTTGGCCAGCCGCCAGCGTTCTTCCTGTAGCGCTTCATTCGTCCTGGACCGCATAGTAACGTCAAGAAAAGACCAGACCCTGCCTTTCGGCTTGCCGTCAAGCATCATAGGTTTAGAAATGCGTTCGAAAATCCGTCCGTCCTTAAAGTTCATTAAATCAAAGGATTCTGATTTCGGTTTTTCGTATAATTCCTTTACTTTCGCAATGAACTCTTCCGGATCAGACAGTTGAGTCATAACATAGTTCAACAATGTTGAATCATCGCCGGAGGCCAGCACATGCTCAGGAATCTGCCACATCTCAGCGAATTTGGCATTGGTTTTAACGACCGCTCCCTGAGAACTGATCACCAGGATTCCGTTGTGAATTGATTCGAGTGTTGCTTCCAATAAAGAGAGGGACCTTATTAATGCCTCTTCTGCCTGTTTGCGGTCGGCAATATCTCTGCCCTCTCCCAAAATTGAAATGGGGTTCCCGTTATCGTCCCGGATGAGACTGAACTTATTTTCCAACCATATTGTAGTGCCGTCTTTGCAGTAATATTCAAGTTCCATCTTGATGAGTGGTAGATAATCTTTATTGGTCTCCGTCTTTTGCATCTCACGGCTAAACGACTCCAATGCCAATTTGAGCGATGCAGGAGTAAGATTCTTCTCCATCGGCAAATCTTTGATTTCCTGTGAAGTAAAACCGCGCAGCTTTTCCGAGGAAGGACTCTGATAGGTGACCTTGAAATCCATATCCATAAGCCATACAATGTCGGTTATATGCTCTGCCAGCAAACTGTACTTCTCCTCGCTCTCCCGCAACGCTTTCGACGTCTGTATACGGTCAGAAATATCCCTGACAATGGCCTGCAAACAGGATTCCCCTCCTATTTCAATTTTATTCAGACTCACTTCCGCGTCAAAAGGAGTTCCATCATAATTTTGGTGCTTCCAATAAAAAATCTGAGGGTTGCCCGCTAATGCAGCATGAATTTTTTCTGCCGATTTTTCGGAAGATAATCGTCCATCGGGTTGCAGCCGGGGTGAAAATTGGGCAGGAGTGTGACCAATGATATCTTCCTTCCCGCATCCAAATAAAATTTCTGTCTTCGTATTACAATCCAGAAACACCTTTTCATCCATCATGAAAATGGCATCGTTTGCCGATTCAAACAAGGTTCTGAATTTACTTTCGCTCAGTTTAAGTTCATTTTCCATTTGCCTGTGGGTGGTGATATCAACGATAGAAATCAGGCATTGATTTCCATTTTCGTTAAGCAGGCCAGTCAGTTGGACATAAACTGGGGAACAGTCATTTTTTATCAGGGTCAGCTCACAGGTTTCTTTGATTTCATTGGTAAATATGTTCTTAAAAAAAAGATCGAACACTGGTTTTGTATCTTTGGAGACAAAAAAAGCAAAGGAGCTGTGAATTAATCGCTGGCGATCTTTTCCCAGCATTTGTGATGCGGAGAAGTTAGATTCAACAATTCTGCCTTCTTTAGAAAGTGAAAGATATCCCGTTGGCGCAAATTCATACAATTCAGTGTACTTGTTAATTACAATTTGTCCAGATGTCCATGCATTACGGAGTTCTTCATTTTGCATTTCCAGTTCAACCTGGTGCACCTGTAGTTCATGAATGAGCTTGGCAGGGTCTGTTTCAGAAAGACTGAGGGTTGTGATGGAAACAGGAGGAGTCGCAGTTTTAAGCAATTCTTCTGCTTTCTGGCGCAGTTTCTCAGCTTCTGATTTATTATCGTTATCGTTCATCATCTCATGTGTTAAACCGTGCCAATCACTGAATGCTATAATAATACAAATATATGCGATTAATCCAGAAAGTGTTTTGTATTTATTATGATTAATCGGAATCATACCGACAAATATCAATTGATTGGATTTTGATTCTCCCGGACCCCACCCCCGGAGGCTGTATCAAAAATCTTTTTACCGCGGAGATACGCAAAGAATGCGCAAAGATCAGCAGAGCTATTCTGTTGAAATATAACACTTAGCGGTTCTCTGTGGTTTCCCTTAGCGGTTCTCTGCGTTTAAAATTTCCACTTTTGATACAGCTTCATAATTGGTTGCTCACCAGAACGAAAAAGATACTCGCTTATTTTTTTATAGAACATAATCGACGAAAGTTAATTATCGTTGTTCTTTGTTACCTACAATCGAATAAAAATGATAATCAGGTCTCAATATTTGGATCAGATTCATTACGACATGACGATCATTGAAGCCAGGAGAGTTGCCGTGGCCGGGTCTTAAAATAATTTCCCTAAATTTGTTCACCCATTAGCAAATCCGACCCACCATGACCCGGATTATCTTACTCCTCCTCTCACTGCATCTGGCGCTTACGCTTCAAGCCCAGCAAGAATATGGCGAAGCCGCTCCGTATGGATATAAAAAACCATCACAGCGAAAAATGATCATTTTTGAGGATACCACAAGGTGGAAGCCCTATGTTATCAAGGAGCATCAATTTATCCGGTACCGGCTCATCGATTCTGCTAAAACGCTGAAAGGTAAGATTCATAAAATCCATCACGATACACTATTCTTTATATCCGGTTATCTGCTTCCCGCAACCATTGATAGAATTGTCAACGCCCATTCAAAAACACCCCGCTTCCGGATACAGCAAAGCAGGCTGTTTCTGTTGCCCGACAGCGCTTATCACTCAAGATCTTCGCGGAAGAAATCGGAAAACAGCGTTATGGATCCTATCAACTACCGATACAAACTGGCACGAACAGATACCATCAGCCTGAATTTCATCAAGTTGAACCTTGCGCGGCTGTTGAGACTTGAAATTGCCTTTTCGTATGAACGCAAAATTAGTCCTTCCATTTCATTGGAATTTGAACTTGGATATGGGTTTCCGGTATATGACAGAAGCACGCCGGGCAGTGGCGACCTGTTCGAAACATTCGAATATTTCCCATCAGAGGGATTGTCACTTTTGGTTGGCCCAAAATTTTACCGGCATATAGAAAAACGACCCGGGTTTTATTTTGAACCCCTGGCCATCGTCAAGGCACTTCGATACCTCGATGTTTTCTTCCCCAGTGATTATATGGAAACCCCAAACAGCGAGTTTTATCCGTTTGGCGATAAATACACCATGGTTTATGGCGCATCTTTCAGGATGGGGAAAGTACGCAAATACGGTAAAGTAATGGTGGATTATTATGCGGGTCTTGGATTTCAGGTCAAAGATATCACTTACCACTTCATTGGGTATTACAATCATTATGATGGTGAATACATTTATTACGATCCTGCGGTGATTCAAAAAAAAGCCGAACTCTGGCCAATATTGAACCTGGGAATCAAGATGGGGTTTGGGTTTTAATTTGAGTCCCGGTCGCTGAGTTCCATCCAGCGGTCAGTCCTGGCCTCAATCTCAGGCAAAATCGCCGCCCACCTTTCCGATCGTTGAGTCAGGACTTCGGCGCTCAAATTCCCCGATTGAAGATCAACTTCAATTTCCGACTTTTCAACTTCAAGCCGGGCTATTTCATTTTCGAGGGACTCCAGTTCACGCTTCTCCTTGAACGACAGCTTATTTGTAGCAACCGCTGCCGGTTTCTGAGCCTCAATACTTCGCACCGTCAGGCGTTTTTGCTGTTGCTCCAGTTTTTTGCGGTCATCACTCCATGCCTTGTATTGGGTATAGTTTCCCGGAAAATCCTTGATAACGCCGTCTCCTTCAAAAACAAAAAGATGATCGACGATTTTATCCAGAAAATACCGGTCGTGGGTGACCACCACTACACATCCGTTAAAGGAGGCCAGATACTCCTCCAGCACATTGAGCGTAAGGATATCCAGGTCGTTGGTAGGTTCATCGAGAATCAGGAAATTCGGGCTTCGCATGAGCACCGTCACAAGATAAAGCCTTCGCTTCTCCCCGCCACTCAATTTGTAAACAGGTTGAAAATGCGAAGGGTACGGAAACATGAAATAGTTGAGAAAGGCAGCTGCCGTAATGGTATCACCATTGCCGAGTTTTACCACTTCGGCAATTTCTTTCACCACATCGATTACTTTTGTTTCATCATTAAACAAAAGCCCCTGCTGCTTGTAGTAGCCATATTGAATGGTCTCCCCTGTCTGGATGTGGCCCTTCTGCGGCCTGATCCTGCCGGTGATCACATCCAGGAAGGTTGACTTCCCGGAACCATTTTTTCCCACAATTCCAACCTTTTCCCTGCGTTTGAACGTATAGGTGAAACCCTTCAGAATGGCCAGTTCGCCCCACTTGAACGAAACATCGTTGATCTCGAGAATTTTATTTCCCATACGGGCCCCTTCGATGTTGAGGTTCATCCGCTCTTCGTATATTTTATTCGAAGCTTTCTCCTGCAATTCGTAAAAGCTGTCAATGCGGGCTTTGGCTTTTGTGGTGCGGGCCTTGGGCATCCTGCGCATCCACTCCTGTTCGGTTCGCATGAGGTTTTGCGCCCGCTCTACCTCCTTGTTCTGGTTGTCGATCCGTTCAGCCTGTTTCTCCAGAAAATAGGAATAGTTTCCCTTGTATTTGTAAACAGCAGCATTTTCCATCTCCAGCACTTCATCACATACCCGGTCGAGGAAATACCGGTCATGGGTCACCATCAACAGGGTGATGCTGGTTTTCGATAAGTATTCTTCCAGCCATTCAATCATCTCCACATCCAGGTGGTTCGTGGGCTCGTCGAGGATAAGAAAGGTGGGTTCGGTGATCAGTACCTTGGCCAGGGCCACCCGTTTTCGTTGTCCGCCGGAGAGCTCCCTGATACATTGGTCGAGATCAGGTAACTTGAGTTGGGTGAGGATTTGCTTTACCCGTGTTTCATACTCCCAGCCCTGAATGGCATCCATCTGTTCAATGGCACGTTGAATTTCATCCTTATTCTCCCCCTTGATTACATGTTCGTAATTCAAAATGGTTTTTTGAATGTCGTTGGAATGAGAATACACTTCCTCAAAAACAGTTTTCTCAGGTTGCAGGTCAGGTTCCTGTCTCAGATATTCAAATGATTCCCTATGGAACAAATTGACAGTACCGGCATCGCAAGGTTCCAGTCCCGCGATGATGTTCAGCAAACTGGTTTTTCCGGCGCCATTCCGTGCAATGAGCGCAACTTTCTGAGATTGGCTCAATACGAATGAAATGTTTTCAAACAGGTTCTTTTCGCCATAGGACCGGGCCAGATTCTCAACTTGAAGGATTGTCGACATGCAAAAAAATGAATGAGGGGCAAAGGTAGGCATTATAGCCATGAAAAATATGCAACGGGAAGATACATGAAAACATAAATTTATCTAAATTTACCAAAAAAAAAAATGCCGCTCCACAGCTACTTTGTCTTGGTTGCATTTACGTTACTTTTCTTTGTTTTTGCCTTGCAGCTCATCAGGTTAAGAAATTCCACTTCAGCATTTCTTGGGACCCCCACCATTGAAAAATTGTATTTTTATTCGGGGAAAGTGGCAATCTTTACAACCTGGGCGTTGTTCATCGTAAAAGCCATCAGCCCGAGGCTTGGATATATTGATGTGCTTCCAAGTTTTTCCTGGGCGGCTGTGGTAATCCTGTATGCCGGGGTAATCATCTTTTCCATCTCCTTGTTTAACCTTGGGAAAGCGCTGAAAGTCGGATTGCCCGACCAGGACACCACTTTGCAAACCCAGGGGATGTATCGTATTAGCCGCAACCCATTATATATTGGCGTTCATCTCATCGCCATCGCATCCTGCATCTATTTTCCCGATTTGATCAACGTTTCATTTACAATCTACGGTATTTACATACATCACAAGATTATCAGGGAGGAAGAACGTTTTCTGGCAGAACGGTTTGGCAAGGATTGGTTGATTTACCGCACTAAGGTGAGCAGATACCTATGAAATTTGACCCGGGCATGCGAATAAAAAGTTTTGGATATGCCTTCCATGGACTGAAAATAGTTGCCGGCAGCCAGCACAATTTTTGGATTCATCTGGTGGTCGCCTGTTTGGTCGTTATTTCCGGAATAGTAGTCAGGCTAACAACGATGGAATGGTGTATCATTGTGATCACCATTTTCCTGGTTCTTGCCATGGAAGTTATAAATTCTGCCATCGAAAAACTGGTTGATTTTGTCTCTCCCGGCTTTCACCAGCAGGCAGGCCTCGTGAAAGACATTTCGGCGGCAGCCGTGTTATTAACAGCCATCGCAGCAGTCGTTGTCGGGCTGATCATTTTTTTACCAAAGTTGACATGATAAACAATATTTCTGACCCCACCCTAAATCCCTCCCCAAAAAGGGAGGGACTCAACTCCCCCTTCCCTTTTTGGGGAAGGGGGCAGGGGGATGGGGTCTGAATCTAACTTAAAACCCCAATACCTAACCACCATGAAAAAACTATCCTTATTCCTTTTGATCGCCTTGTTTGCCGGGCTTTATTCATGCAAACCCAAAGAGAAAAAAACCGAAGAGGCGCCACTGATCGAAAAACAAGCGATTGAACTAAAAAGTGACCTGATGACTCCTGAAGTATTGTGGAGTCTGGGCCGCCTGAGTGAACCCGAACTCTCACCTGATAAAAAAACGATTTTATACGGTGTCACCTATTATGATGTAGCACAGAATAAAGGGAACCGTGAATTGTACACGATCGGAACCGACGGTCAGAACCTTAAACGAGTTACCACCACGAAATCAGGTGAATACCAGGCGATGTGGACCCCTGATGGAAAAAAAATCGTATTCATGTCGGCTGAAAGTGGCTCCATGCAGGTTTGGGAAATGAACCCTGACGGTGGAAACCGCAAACAAGTCACCAACATTGAGAATGGAATCAACGGGTTTAAATATGCCCCGGATATGAAAAAGCTTCTTTATACCGCTGATGTATTGCCCGATAAACAGTTCAAAGATCTGTATGCCGACCTTCCAAAGGCCAGCGGCAGAATATACAATGACCTGATGTATCGCCACTGGGATACCTGGGTGCAGGCTTACAGCCACATTTTTATCGCCGACCTTGGCGCTGAGATCACCAAAGGAACCGATATCATGTTGAATGAACCCTTTGAATCACCCCTGATGCCCTTTGGCGGGATGGAGCAGATCAATTGGAGCCCCGACAGCAAGGTAATTGCCTACACCTGCCGGAAGAAAAAAGGTATTGGATATGCAAAATCAACCAATTCCGATATTTATTTGTATGAATTGGAAGGTGCGAAAACCTCGAACATCAGCGAAGGCATGATGGGATATGATGTAGCGCCTGTTTTTTCGGCAGATGGAAAAAAGATCGCCTGGCAGAGCATGGAACGCGATGGGTATGAGTCAGACAAAAACCGACTGTTTGTGTATGATGTTGATGCGAAGACGAAGGTGGATTTCACCAAAAATTTTGATCAGAATGCTGAAAGCCTGGCCTGGTCAGACGACAGCAAGTCCATCTGGTTCATCAGCGATTATCATGCAACCGATGAAATTTACCGGCTTGATCTGGCTGATGGCAAAATCAGTAAAATTACTGAGGGAATTCACAACTACACCGGGGTGATTCAGGCAGGGGATCAATTGATCGCCTCACGCATGTCTATGTCAGCCCCGGTTGAACTGTATGCTGTTGACCCAACCACCGGAAAAGACACTCAGATCACCACAACCAACAAGGATGTACTTGACAAGCTCGCCCTGGCACGCATTGAACAACGCTGGATCAAGACCACCGACAACAAGGATATGCATACCTGGATCATTTATCCGCCCCATTTTGATTCAACAAAAAAATATCCGACGCTTTTATATTGTGAAGGCGGGCCACAAAGCACGGTAAGCCAGTTCTGGTCATTCCGATGGAATTTTCAGATGATGGCTGCCAACGGATACATTATTGTAGCGCCTAACCGCAGGGGACTTCCCGGATTCGGTCAGGCCTGGAACGAACAAATCAGCGGCGATTATGGCGGACAGAACATGAAAGATTATCTGAGCGCCATCGATGCCATGACAAAAGAGCCTTATGTGAACAAAGATAAACTGGGATGCGTTGGAGCTAGTTATGGCGGTTTCTCGGTTTATTGGCTGGCTGGCAACCACAACAAGCGGTTCAAGGCATTTATTGCCCACGATGGCATGTTCAACCTCGAAGCACAATACCTCGAAACCGAAGAGATGTGGTTTGTAAACTGGGATCTTGGCGGACCCTTCTGGGATAAAAACAATAAAATTGCCCAGCGCTCCTTTGCCAACTCCCCCCACCGTTTTGTGCAGAACTGGGACACCCCGATCCTCTGCATCCACGGTGAACTTGATTATCGGATTGTAGCCACACAGGGCATGCAGGCGTTCAATGCAGCAATTCTGAGGGGTATTCCTGCCGAGTTTCTCTATTTCCCTGATGAAAACCATTGGGTATTGAAACCACAGAATGGAATTTTATGGCAACGTACTTTCTATAACTGGCTCGATCGCTGGCTGAAGTAAAAAGTTCTCGCAGATTTTCGCTGAATTCAAATACTTCCTTTTTTTCCGCGAGAATTTGTGTTCCTTTAGTCAGCGCAAATCTGCGAGAAATAAAAACATATAGTTACTCACAAAGGATTGATTAACAACCAATCTTATGAACGAAAAAATCAAAGAAGCCGCCCGGATCATTAAAAAGTCGCGCTTCACCACCGCTTTTACAGGCGCAGGGATTTCTGTGGAAAGCGGGATTCCTTCCTTCCGCGGAAACGGAGGCTTATGGGAAAAATACGACCCGAAAGTGCTCGACATCAAGTATTTCATGAATGATCCCGTCGAATCGTGGATCGTAATCAAGGAAATATTTTATGACTTTTTTGGCAAAGCAAAACCCAACAAAGCACACCTGGTGCTGGCCCGGATGGAAAAAGAAGGCATGTTGGGAAGAACCATTACGCAAAATATTGACAACCTGCACCAGGAAGCCGGATCGGCCATTATATCTGAGTTTCATGGAAATTCAAAGAATCTCATTTGTATTCAATGTCATCGCAAATACCGGTCGGGGCTGATCAGCCTGGAACATTGTCCGCCTACATGTTTAGAGTGTGGTGGAATTCTTAAACCCGATTTTGTTTTTTTCGGGGAAGCCATTCCACAATTACCCCTGAAAGATGCTTACGAAGCTGCATCGCTATCCGATGCATTTCTCATTATCGGAACCACCGGAGAGGTGATGCCAGCCAACCAGATACCGGTGATTGCAAAAGAATTTGGAGCAACCATCATCGAAGTGAACCCTGAACCATCACATTACACCCACAGTGTTACAGACATTTTCTTGCAGGGTAAGGCAACTGAAGTAATGGGAAAGTTGGAAAAGCTTTTATTTTCCGCGGCCCTGGATGATAATGAGGATGGTATAGATTAGAATTTTGAAATCCATGGCCAGCGACATGTTTTCAATGTAAAGGATGTCAAATTTCAGACGCTCCACCATTTGATCCAGGTTTTCGGCATATCCATATTTCACCTGGCCCCAGGAGGTAATTCCTGGTTTAACCTTGTGGAGTAACCGGTAGTGTGGCGCCCGCTGGGTGATGAGATCAATGTAAAACTGACGTTCAGGCCTTGGCCCTACCAAACTCATGTCACCTTTAAGGACCGTATAAAACTGGGGAATTTCGTCCACCCTGAATTGCCGGAGAAATTTTCCGATCCGGGTTATCCGGGGATCATTTTTCGAAGACAATTGCGGGCCACTTTCTTCTGCATCCCGGTACATCGTTCTGAATTTATGCATTTTAAACGGCTTACCCTTGATCCCTATCCGCTCCTGGGAGAAGAAAACAGATCCAGGGGAGGTGACCTTGATGATGATGGCTGTAACAATCATCACGGGGGTAAGTAAAATCAGGCAGATACTGGAAATGACCAGGTCAAGAATCCGTTTAAGCGACATTTGCCAGTCGGGCATCAGGTCGGGATAAATCTGAATGAGCGGGGCATGGAAAATGGAGGTGGTTTTGACCGACCCCATAAGAATATCCTGCATAGCCGGAATTATTTTGATCACCACATCTGTATCTTCAAGCTGGGTGATAATATTTTCGATGGTATGGTTCTCAGAATGCTCAATGGCAATAATGACCTCCTCAATACTCAGTTCCTTCACCAGCCTGTTCAAATCCTGCAACCCCCCCAAGTGCGGAATGGATTCTGCCAGTTTGTATTTTTTGTATCCTTCGACATTAATGAAACCGACAAATTTATTTCCGGATGATTTCTCCTGGTTTTCAATTTCTTCATAAATTGAAACCGCATTTCCATTGCTTCCGATGATGATGGTGTTGAAACCAATGATCTTGTGATGAATTTTATTGGCAGCCTGTGAAGTCAGAAAGAACCGCAATGAAGCGGTAAAAAAGAGATGAAGCGAAAACAGGATAAAAAAGAACTCCACATAGGTATGCTGATTGATGATGACATCATCGAGGATCAGTGTAAAAAACAGGATGGTCACTCCAATAAAAGTGATGAGAATGGTTTGGGCAAATTCACGAAGACGCGCCTTGCGGAATATTTTCCGGTAAGTTCCGATGAGGGTATAAAGAACCAACCAGAAAATTGGAATAATGGTGACCCCGTAGTATAGTTTTTTATCGAGAAGTATGTCGTTGAGATGGTGAAAAACATCGTGATCAACCGCATATTTCCGATAGATGAAAAACAAAGTCCAGGCAATAAAAGCCGTAAAAAAATCAGCAGCGATATATTTTATAACCTGTAACCGTTTATTCATAATTCAGATATTCTGATTTGATTCGGCCATGCAATTACTTCGATTTACGCGTTACCGCCTTGAAATTATCAAAAAGAATGGTTGATTGCTTTAGCCCCGGATCCTTCAAGGCACTAAGATAAACACGATAGGTGGTCATTCCGGAATAGGCAAATAAGGTCGTTGATAAATCAATGTATGTTTTTTTCCATTGACCCTTTGTAGGGCTGAGGTAAATGATCGGTGTTTGATACAGGGTAGTATTCCCGTAGGTAAACACACCGACCGTGAGTGTATTTGTCGTATTGAAATTGAGCTCAAGAAATACCGGCGCGTATGGAATGGTAAATTCACTATGGGTGATGCATTCAAAAAAATCGTGAATTGAATCCAGCACGACCATCCCTGAATGGTTACCCTCAAAAGTAATCGGCGAACCCGGAGAAGTACGTTGAATATAGGCGCTGCTTCCCTGGGTGGTATCAAGGGATAAAGAAACCTCTTCAAAATCTTCTTTCCAGGAAAACAGGGTGGTTGTCTGGTACGTTGTTTTCACGACCCCAATTTTGGTCGTGCTGTCCGGTACGAGGTTAACCGCCTTGGTTATGAAATTGTAAAATTCATAGACCACACGTGTAGCCGCAATGCCATTCTTCTTGATCCCCGGATAAATTTTCAGCGTATGTTTCCCTGTTTTTAAAACCGGAAACCTGGCCGGTAGCTGAAATGCGCCGATATTCTCATCATCCACATACACCCATGCATCTGTAATACGCTGTGAAGCAGTACCCTGCGTGTAATAATCTGTGGTAAGATAAACCGAATCGATGCTGATATAAGCCGGGATAGATTGGTCGCCTGAAAATTTTTCACAGGAATAGGCAGTGATTAACAGGATGGATAAAAAACAGAAATAGCGAAGAAGTCTCCTGTAGATCATAAAGTCATAATGGGTTGAAATCACTGATTTCTGTATAGGATAACGACCGGTTATTGCTGATATTGTTTATCCATGAACAAAAGTAATGAACAAGAAACCAACAATAATTCAGGCCATGTTGGCCGCATTCAGATTGATCTTTTCAATGATTTTATAAGCAACCTCCAGGGCGCTGTACCCATCGTTGATCGTAACCATGGGAATGGTGTTATTGACGATTGCGGCGTTAAAACTTTCAAGTTCCGCTTTAATCGCGTTTAAGGGTTTTATTTCAGGTTTATCGAAATTAATTTGTTTGGTGCCCTTGCCCGGGCCAAGTTCCAGGATAAATCCCATGGGAGGAGTGGCCTCGGTTACATCGTTGATTTTTACAACTTCAAGTTCCTTTTTCAGAAAATCGACCGAAATATAGGCATCCCGCTGAAAGAACCGGCATTTCCGCATATTTTTCAACGAGATACGGCTGGCTGTCAGGTTTGCCACGCATCCGTTGTCGAATTCGATCCGGGCATTGGCGATATCAGGCGTATCGCTTACCACAGCAACGCCACTGGCGCTGATTTTCTTGATATTGCTTTTGACTACGCTTAGCACAATGTCAATATCATGGATCATCAGATCGAGGATCACAGGTACGTCGGTTCCCCGGGGATTGAATTGTGCCAGCCGGTGACTTTCAATAAACATCGGACGGTCAAACGCTGCCTCGGCTGCCAGGAAAGCAGGGTTAAACCGCTCTACATGACCAACCTGTACTTTAACATTGGCTTCGCGGGCAATTTTCATCAACTCACGGGCCTCCTCAAGCGAAGTAACGATTGGCTTTTCAATAAAAACATGCCGGCATTTTTTAAGCGCCTTCGCTGCACATTCAAAATGTGAAATGGTAGGGGTCACAATGTCAACAACATCCACCGCATCAATCAGATCGTCAATGGTTCCCCATTTGACAACGCCCAACTCCTGCGCAATTTTTTCAGCATGTTCAGCATCGGGATCGTAAAACCCGATAAGATCAAATTCGGGAATTTCCTTGATACACTTCAGGTGAATTTTACCCAGATGTCCAGCCCCCAGTACTCCGATTTTCAGCATGTTATTTTTTTTTTACAAAGGTAGGTTTTTACCCTTACTGAATTTAGTATTTTCGTGAAAAAAATAACGAACCAAATAACATGACGACTACACGACCGGTTGACTCCTATAAACACCAAGGACTAAGGAAGTTGCTGGTACAAAATATCAGGCAAAAAGGAATTACTGACCCAATGGTGCTGGCTGCGCTGGAAACAGTTCCCCGCCATTTCTTTTTCGATTCCTCCTTTTTGGAATATGCATACGAAGACAAGCCTTTCCCTATTGGCGCCGGTCAAACAATCTCACAACCTTATACGGTAGCTTTTCAATCGGAGTTATTGCAGATCCGGAAAAACGACAAGGTACTCGAAATAGGCACCGGATCAGGTTACCAGGCATGCATTCTCGCTGAAATGGGCGCAAAAGTCTTTACCATCGAACGTCAGAAAACATTATTTGACCGGACCAGCAAATTTTTACCGGTTGTGGGTTATCCTACCATTAAAGCCTTTTTCGGTGATGGATATAAAGGCCTTTCAGCCTATGCCCCTTTTGATAAAATGATCGTTACAGCAGCTGCACCTTATGTTCCGGATGCTTTGCTTGAACAGCTCAAACCCGGAGGGATTCTCGTCATCCCGGTTGGAGCCAATGACGTTCAAATCATGACTACCTTCACTAAAAATCAGGATAACACCTTTGCTAAAAAAGAATATGGGGCTTTCAGGTTTGTTCCCATGCTGGAAGATAAGGCCAACCTGACATGATCTATCATCACGCGTTTCCCAGCCAGCGCCTGCGGGCTCTCCGCACAAAAGCAACAGCAAAACCAACGATCATAACCACTGAACCAAACCATAAAACATTGATGTATGGATTCATGATGGCTTTGATCACGATGTAATCGGGTTCCTGTGAAACATTGGCAATGTAGGTGTAATAATCGCGGCCCAGGAAATGCCGGGTATCGGGATTGTACACCGCTCCCATCTTGGGATGAACATTCACGGATGGATGCAACGAAAAATCCAGCAGGTATTTCCCATTGTTCTTCGTCAGAAAATCAACCCGGTAAACGGTGGTATTACCCTCTGGTTTGCTGTTGACATACGAAACATAAAAACCATTCATTAAAAGCGTATCATTACGCATCAACACTAAATTTTCAGCATTGGCATTCGAGTCGCCCAAATCGAACTTTGACGTATTGGTCGAAATTACCTTTGAATTAGAAAAGGTAAGAACACATCCGAGGACAAAAATCACAAAACCAACGTGGGTGATAATAGCGCCGATATTTCTGGGTCGGGTAACCTGAAAAAGCATGTTATAAATAGATGAAAGCAGCGCAAAAAGGGTAAATACGACCAGAAAAATAATATTCATCCGGGTAATAACTCCGGTAACAACTATTGGAATGGCAATGATGATGGAGGTGAGGAATGGGATGAGCAGTTTCTTGAGAAACCGCCAGGGGTCATTTGAATTATAGGATAAAAACTGACTGAAAGCAATAAAACCGGCAATCAGCAATGCATAGGGCATTTGCCAGCGATTGTAGAAAGCCACCCGGTCGACCGGTGGCGCAACATCGGCATGAAACAAACTGTTAAATACCGGGATTGAAGTGGTGAAAACAATCTGAAATGCAGCCAATACCATGATAATGGCCCCGATAAACATCCAGAATTCGCGGGAAAGCAGGATGTCCTCTTTTACCGAATGAAATTTCCGGAAATTGGCCCCGATCATCACAACCATAATGACGAAGAACACAAGAAGGTAAACAAGCAACTGCATGGTCATGCCATTGTCACCAAAAGAATGGGCTGAAGTATCGGCCAAAACCCCGCTTCGGGTGAGGAAACTTGCATACAATACCAGCACATAGGATAGTGTAATGAGGATATAAGCTGCCATGAGGGCAAAATTCTGCTTTCTCGATATCAGCATGAAATGCAAACCAGCAACCAGCGTCATCCATGGCACCAGTGATGAATTTTCAACCGGATCCCACGACCAGAAACCACCGAAAGTAAGCGACACATAGGCCCAGGCGCCGCCCAGCAGGATGCCGGCGCCAAGCATCAACAGCGCAAACAAGGTCCAGGGCAGGGCGCGTCCGATCCAGGTATTGTAGTCCTTTTTCAAGAAGGAGGCGATGGCATAGCTGAAAGGAACCAGGGCCAGCGCATAGCCCAGGAATAGAATTGGCGGATGAATGGTCATCCAGATATTTTCCAGCAATGGGTTTAATCCGTTCCCATCACCCACCATGCTCAGATAGTTTGGCATCGCAAAAATGGTACCCTCAATGCTGTCAACAGTGTGCCGGAGCAGACTAAAAGGACTGGCCCCGATTTTTATACCAAAAAGTGTAATTCCAAGGAGCATAGAGGTGACAAAAGCCTGTGAAAGTGAAAAGATAAGCATCACCGGGGATTCCCATTTGCGGGCAATTTTCAGTAAAACCAACCCGATCAGCGCCTGCCAGAGTGTCCAAACCAGGAAACTCCCCTCCTGCCCTGCCCAAAAGCAGGAAATGATATATTTTACCGGCAACTCCCGCGAAGAATATTGCCAAACATAAGCGTATTCAAAGTAATGTTTGAAAATGATAAAATAAAGTGACGATGCAACGGCAACAATTGACAAGGCATGCACAATATACAATCCGCGGGCGCTGTTAAGCCATATCGGGCGATTGTCTTTCCTGAAAAATGCCAGGGCATAAAAAACGGTAGCCAGAATTGCTGTCCCAAATCCCAGCCAGACAAAGAATTTCCCCATCTCTCCGGGGAAAAGATGTTCACCAATATACTGAATGTTCATGCTGATTTTTCTAATATGCGGCAAAATTACGATTTTCATGGATATGAAGGGTGTAGAAACAGATAATTATACGGTGGAATCAATATTGCAGTCAGCTTTAGCCAACTGCAATATCAAAACCTCCTTCCCCAAAATGGAGATAGTGGAGTTGATCATATATTTCGTATTTTTGAAAACTATTGAAATTATTTCGATACCCTGGTCGATAAAATAAAGGAACGACTATCCGGTTGAGTACCTAACAGAGAATTGAATCAAGATTATGCTACCAAAGACAGTTTATAAAATGGAAGAAAAAAACAAATGTATGCGTTATATAACGATTCC
>JBAXFM010000093.1:0-17361 GCA_037139855.1 Bacteroidota bacterium | reverse complement strand
TTATCTTCTTCATTTTGATGCCAGCTTTTAGTCAATGACAACCCGGTATCAACCGCCACGATCAGTAGCGAAAACATGAGTAAATTAACATATGGAGGTACCGATGCGGGTGGTTGTGAAACCGGTTTCGGCGGGCCGTCAGGCCGGGGACGGAAACTCCTTTCGGCAGCTTCTCGTTGTTTTATGGTATTTGGTTCATCGTGAAAGTAATAGAATACCGATGATGCAATGATGATGGCCGTGACCAGGCCGATATATGCTTTATACTTTTTCCGGAGCATCAGTTTTGGAACCAGCAACCAATGGTTCAGTAAAAAAATCGGGATGATCAATGCCCTGTCCTGCCATATCTTAAAAACATTCCTCCAGCTTATCGTCTCACCTACTCTTGTAAAAATGACAGGGAGGAGAAAAAGCAGGAGAAAAATGAAGCACATCAACAAAATGTCGATGTTGTGGATGCCCAATATCCGCTTTGTTTTCACCGGGAACTATTTAAACCAAAATAACGGAATTATTTGCAATATTCCCCACTGGAATCAGTAAACAGGATATTTTCATCAGCAAACTGTGGAAAACAATCAGTGTATTTTGCTCGCTGTTCAATCCAGCTTTACCAGTTTCATGGTCTCCGATCTTCCTTTCGCGGTGATTCTGATAAAATAGAGACCTGGAGATACCCTGTTCAACGAAAACCTGTATTGCATTGATCCTGACAGTTGTTTTGACAGGATATGGGTATTCTGCAAGGAATAGATTTCTGCGTGGATCATTTCCGATGGATCGGCACTGTTAACGGTGAGGGTAAAATCTCCACAGGTTGGATTGGGATAGACAGTATAGAAGGTGTTAATCTCGGGTCTTTCCGGTGCCTCCTCTTTTGAAGTTGCTGTCACCATTGATTGGGTTTGACCGCCACAATATTGTTCGTCTGTTTCAATGTATCCATGAAGGAAACCACCCTGATTGACCAAAGTCCCGGGCTGGAACAGAATATTCTGACCGGCAATAAATGTGGCTGTTCCCCCGGTTTGCACAAAGAAAGCAGCACCCTCACCGGCTACCGTAATGGTGTGTGTTGCGTTGTAACATTTGGTTTGCCCACTGGAAATGGTGACATTCTGAACCGTGTTGTAGGGTTGAACGATCAGGTCAACCGCGGTATAATAATCAGGCGTATACCCTGTCATTGTTGCCCCGGGGGTCAGATCATGGCCGGCAAGTGCAGGATGATCGGCCGCGTAACGACAAGCTCTGAATACGCCGTTGAAAGTGGGATAATTATCCGTTTTAATCCTCTTTATTCCACTATTGGTCACCGGATTGATGTATTCCCATACAATTGAGGTATCTGTAGGAGATATTTCAAAGAAATGGCCGTCATTCATAGAACAAACCAGTGTATTCCCGTTTGGCAGCCGCTGAACACCCGAACCGATGGAGCTGTAGAAGGTGGTATTGTTTTTACCTGAATATCTCCATACGATCTGTTTCGACACATTCTTTTTTTCCTTCATAAGATTGGCATCCGGTGAATTCACTACGTTATATCCGGCTGTAGGCGGATTCACGAAATTTCCGGTGTTCACCGCCGAAGAGTTTAAAAAGGGGTTTATTTCCAAAAGGTATGACTGAGCGGTAAGCTCAAAAAGATTTTGTGCATTGTCAAAAACCAGGAAGTGGCCTTCTCCGGGAAGCCCCGGTCTGATCCATTGAATGTTATGCGCCCCCCCCAACTGTTTATGGCCTGCGGTGGATTTCTCCCAGTTGTCGAGTACCGAGGGGGGATTGCCCTGATCGTATTTGGCCGGGTCGCCAAACCGGTATTTAAAGTCGCCAGCGCTCGTTGCTGCCAGGGCTATACTGCCTGCAGCATTGTTGGCAAGAAAGGTATTTCCATGATCAATCACATAAAATTCCCCATGAACGGAGTTAATCACAATCAAATCGAGGCTCTGGTTATAATCAAGTGAATTGCAATGCATCCAGTCGCTTTTTACCGGATTTCCACGGATATTCAAGTCAATCTTTCCCGGAGTATTTTTAACGATCCCGTAAGTGGATTTGGAAGGGTCAATGTCCTGAACCACATGGTCAAAAAAACACCATTCCCACACGATGTTTCCCTGCATATCAACCTCAACGACCGCATCCATCTGGGCGCCGTCATAGTTGTTTGACGGGTCACATCCTGCATCAAGACATTGTTGTGCGGTAACGTCTTTATTGGCGATATAAATGAAGGTTGAATCACCGAGTTTTGGATTGTAAATTTTTGCAAAATCATGATGTCCATGGTAGCTGGAACGGGTTTCGGTATATTGCCAAACCACATTCCCGTCCCAGTCAAGCTCTATCCATGAATTCTGATCACTTGGGTTGCCGCCAACTGCATCAAGTAAGGTTCCTGCTTCAGTAAAACGCGGATTCGTCCCAACATTCCAGGTATGTATCACATGTCCTTCAAAATCGATCAGATACGACATCCCACGGGTCCCAAACAAGGTATACCCGGCATCAGTTCCTGAAGCATCCCAATATCTTGTTTCCGTTTTGACCATGAATTTTTCCTGTGAAAGAACAGCAAGTGATGCCAGCAGAAAAGCTGAAAATAAAAGTGTACGGGTCATTTTATTCATTGGTTTTATCGAACCTCGACTTATAAATTAAACTTTAATTCATCTTCGGCTCTGCGCCATTGGGTTTCGGTGGCCGGGCCGCCTTTTCCAATTCGAGATATTTTACAAATTGATCTTTGGATAAGATCTGACTGATTTTCCCATCTCTTGTTTTTTCAAGGGGTTCAATTTTTGATTTTTCCAAAGGAACCTGACGATTGGTCTGCGTTTTCTTTAAGGTCTCGATCCCTGCATAAAATTCTTGATATGCTTTATTAACCGCTTCATTCTGTGTGGAATTCAGCGCCAGCGGTTTGATGACCTTCTCCTGAAGGGTTTTCATGCGCTCCTCATCCGAAGGAGGTGCCGGTTTTCCCTGGTTATCAGGATTTTTTGGAGGATCAAGGGTTTTTAGCTTTTCCGGGTCAAATCCGGCTGCAATGATGGCATCCCTGGTTTCAGGCCCTGCATGAATCCCGGCTTCCCTGAATTTCTCGTGGATGGCTTTTGCTTCGGTTGCCGTCAACTTTGAAGGATTGTACTTCGATAAAATGGTTTTAATTGTGGCGGTCTGAGCGGGGGTGAGGGCCTGGGATTTTTCCTGCGGCTTTTGCCCCGGGCTTTGCTTGTTCTGACAAAAACACATTGTTTGCGCGAGAAAAACAAGCATAAGACCTAAAATGATGACTGAACTTTTTTTTTCTGAAACATGAGTTTTCATAGCGGATGATTAAAATTATCACAATATTTTTTATTTGAACATGAAATCGGTATTCATTATCTCGGGCATTGCCACTGGTTGGGAATACTGGAATGCGCCATCCGGGTGAATATATCCCAGCTGATCGGCAAGCCCTGTCAGTTTGGTTTTTTGTTCATCTGAAAGGGTGTTATAAACCTGTGAAAAAGTGGTAGCATAATAGTAGCTGATTTCACCATCCAGCTCGCCATATCTTTCCGACAGTGCAATCACAGCGGAAGAGTCAGCGGTTTGGGAAGCCAGGAATTTACGCAGTTCGGTTGAAACGGCCTCTCTTTTTGCAACAAGCTCCGTCAGTGCGCTGCGCTGTGTATCGACGATCGCTTTGACCTGATCTGCCTGGGTGGTTGTAAGAATAGCAAGAAAATTCTGACCGGCGCTGGCGGTGAGCGTTTCATCAATGGTGTAATTCGGATTTCCCATGGCCGGCCAGTCTTTCAGATAAAATGAGCCGAAATAGGTGCCATGCCTTTCAGGACAAAAATAGACATCCGCAGTAACCGAACCTGCATACCAGGCATACATTTCACTTGCATAGGTCATCACAGCAACATTAACATCCTGGGACAAGTTCAGTCCTTCAAGCGAGTTGGATAAACCACTGTCCCAATTCCCAATTCCATTCAGCGCCTTCAGTGCTTCCATTTTCGTTTTCTGCTCTGAACTGAACGAATTAACCACGGTGCCAAACAGCTTTGCCCTGTCGTAGCTGATCTGTCCGTCAATCTTGTAAATTTCAGCTGCATAACTCATTACGGCTTCCTTACTCAGACCGGCCGTACCATACGGTATATCACCTTCCTTTAACCGGCGGAAAGCCTTCAGCAACGGGAATCGTTTCTGGGCAAATTCATTGATCTGATCGATCTGGGTTTGTGCCCTTGCAACAAACAAATTGACCTGATCGGTACTGAGAATGTGCAGAACATTGAAAGCAATGATGGTTACAAAACTTGTATTATGTCCAAGTTTCGTAGGATCATTATCACGAAGACACTGAAAGCCGCTGTAATCGGCAACCTTTCCTGGGGGAAGAAAAGACTGTGAACCAAGATTACCTGTGAGATATGCAAGTCCGTCAAACGCAATAGTGTTCTGCTGAGCCTCATCGGATATTGCCTGGGTAATGGTGTACTGATCCACTGGTGTTGCAGATGAGACAATATTTTCTTCTGAATCCTTTTTGCAACCTGCAAACATCGAAGAAATGGCAATGAATACGAGGATCGGGAAAACTGCAGTGAGCCTGGTTCTTTGAGTTCTGCCAAATCTGGTTAAACTGCTGGTTAATTGAGACTGTTCCTGATCTTTCCGGTAATTTACAATTAGCGTTTTCATAATTCCCTGTTTTTTTAGTTAGTAAATCTGATTTTCTGTGCAATGAGACAGGGTCAATTTGTATCATGATCTGTTTGTTTATTACCGTGATTTCCAACAAACATATAACGAAAATCGGGGGAAAAATAAACAAATCAACGAACTGAGGTTATTAAAAACCAGATGAGGGAATTTTATCAGTGAATGAAAATTACCTGCAGTTTATTTACCGGCTGATTATGATCTTTTTGGTTACGGTGCACTTTGTTGTCCGGATGTTCAAAAAGTATATGCCTTCAGGAAAAAGGCTTATTTCAAGCGTTTTTGATTTCGTTTGAAAAAGTGTTTTTCCTATCATGTTCAACAGGCTGATTTGAAAAAGTGCTTCATCCGCTGGTAAACTGACAGTCACTTTACCTGATGCAGGATTCGGGAAAACCTTTATACCGGTGTTTTCAGGCGGGCCGTTTATTCCTGTCAGACAATTTCCAATGCTGTAGCTGAAAGCCACTTCTCCATTATGGTGCAAGCCACTCACTGTATCTGCCGGCAAATACGCCCTGACATAATCCACCTTTACACATGACGAAGATACTATTACCCTTAAATGACCCGACCCGTCGAGGGTGTCGGAAACATAGGCGCCTGAATTGGCCAGCATTCCTATTTCATACGTCGAATCGCTCGGCATGGGCAATTCCTGGTAAATGACCCCGTCCAGTTCCTCACGGGCAAAAAGGTGGTCGTGCCCCTGGAAGAAAATGTTAACGCCATTGTCGACAAACAACTGATGAATGGGCTTGGCCCAACCAGGGCGCTTGGCAGTGAATCCCCAAGTTGTGCCGTTCGCTTCGTATCCGCCCCATTCGAAATACCGGGCCGTGGTAATGCCGCCTCTACCTTCACCCCGGGTATGATGGGCAATGACGAATTTGTATTTTTCGGTACTGTTTTCGAGCGTGTTCTTTAGCCAGGTATACTGCGGCAATCCCAGCGACCATGCCCAATTGGTAGGTTTTGCAGAAGTGTCGCACTGATCGCGGTATACATCCAGTACCACAAACAGCGCATCGCCCCAGGTCCAGGAGTAATAGTTCTCAGGATTGCCGATACCGTAGGGTTCAACATCGGTATTGCCGATATAAAAACTGTTGGGATAGGGGTTCGGATAATAAAACTTCCTCGAGGTTGTAGCGTAAACAGCAATGTTATCTGGCGGGGTCTGTGCCAGGTAATAATTGTTTTCCCCTTCATGATTTCCAAGACAGACAAAAAATGGTATCGAATGACAGATGCTCCCCAGGTATGGTCTGTATTCTTTATGAAGGGAATCCATTTTGGCGGCTGTCATTTCTCCCGGTTTATGGTCATCGCCAAAAATATCTCCCAGCGACATCATAAAATCAGGCTGATCCTTGGCCTGGTTGTCGAGGCAGACCTGGTACAAACTGTGATTACCCTTTTTATCGTAAAGGTGTTCGTCAGCTTCCAGGGTAAAAGTGAAAGTGTTTCCCGCTGATCTTTGGGTATGAAAAGTATATTCAGGGCCGGCCGAAAAAGAGCCGCTGGTGCCGCCTGGCCTGTATCTGGTTCGGTAATAATATTTTGAATCTGGCTGCAAACCGGTGAAATCAACTTCAGCCGTAGCATCTTTTGCAACAGGGAAAGTGTCTGTATGAAAAGGATACACCCCCGGTTCCGAACCATATTCCCAGAAAACATCTGCCTTTTGATAAAACAGAATACTAACGGTAATTGAAGAGTTAGTCGGCCTGCCTAAAATTTCGTTGAAATTCTGGGATTTCAGAGAAATAGATAAAAAAGAAGAGATCAGGAACGGGACGAGAATAAGAATAGATCGCATATATTATAAAATTTTATATCCTCCTAATCCTCTCCCTGAGGAGAGGAAATCCCCCTTCTCCCCGGGGAGAAGGGGCCAGGGGTTGAGGTCATTTAAATTAATCCAACACAAAGACAATACACCTTCACCCTCCTTTACCCTGATTGCAACCCGCAAATTTCACGAAACAGGCAGATTGATCAGTTTCTCTGACGCTTTATGTTGTAATTTTGCACTTTGACTTTGCCATTTGACTTTTACCATTTGCCTTTTGAATTTCAATCTTGATTTTATGATCGGAAAAACCAGCATTCTTGTAATTTACACCGGCGGAACAATCGGCATGGTTCAGGACCCAAAAACAATGACCCTGAGACCATTGACTTTTGACATTCTGTACAAATATCTCCCGGTTCTTGAAAATTTCAATTGCAACATTGATTTCTACACCTTTGAGCCGCTGCTCGACTCATCCAACATGAACCCCGAATTCTGGATTCACCTGGCCAGCGTGATCGAAGAAAAATACGAAGATTACGACGGGTTCGTGGTACTTCATGGTTCTGACACCATGGCCTACACAGCTTCGGCCCTGAGTTTCATGCTCGAAAACCTGAACAAACCGGTCATTTTTACCGGTTCCCAGTTGCCCATCGGGATGGTTCGCACCGATGGCCGTGAAAATTTCATCAATTCAATCGAAATTGCCGCAGCAAAGGAAGTGGATACCCCTGTGGTTCCTGAAGTAGCCATCTGCTTTGAAAACAAGCTTTACAGGGCCAACCGCACATCGAAACTCAATGCGGAAAATTTCAAGGCCTTTGTTTCAGGGAATTATCCGCTGTTAGGCGAGGTTGGTGTACACATTAAATATCATCACAACCTCATCATGAAACCCAACTTTAAAAAGTTGCGGGTGTTAAAAGAGCTGGATGAAAATATTGCCATTTTAAAATTATTCCCCGGAATTTCGCCCAATGCGGTGGAGGCGATTCTCAACACGAAAGGACTCAGGGCTGTGATCCTGGAAACATTTGGCGCGGGCAATGCGCCCACTATTCCATGGTTTCTCGATCAATTACAGGATGCCAATGCCCGTGGCATCGTGGTTTTCAACGTGACCCAGTGTAAAGGCGGCGCCGTGGATATGGGAAAATATGAAACCAGCGCCGGGCTGAGCAAGATCGGGGTGATCGGCGGATATGACATCACCACCGAGTCGGCGGTGACCAAGCTGATGTACCTGCTTGGCTGCGGATATTCCACCGAAAGCGTGAAACAATTACTGCAAACTTCACTCCGCGGCGAAATGACTGTTTGACGTCTCAATAATTTTAATACCTTTGCACCCTGTTAATGACCCCTGGAGAGGTGTCCGAGTGGTCGAAGGAGCACGCCTGGAAAGTGTGTGTACGCCAAAAGTGTACCCTGGGTTCGAATCCCAGTCTCTCCGCAAAACAATTTCAAAACAGGCTGTAAAACTAGTTTTTACGGCCTGTTTTGCTTTAATTGCATCCGGTTTTACTCCCACTTTTTTTAGGGGTTATAAAACTTAACGCGACCCTCCTCAGCGGATTTGCATCTTTGCCTGCAGGCTAATGCTACTTGCTCACCGGAATATTTTATCCCGCCAATCAGATTGTGATATATTTCACAGGCAACGAAAGCCTCGCAAATACTGCGTTGTGTCATAAAAAGCATTTCAATGCGGAATCCTTTTTTTAGACGTGGCAATTCCTGTTGCGCTTTAAAACCAGGAAAAATAATGAATGTTAAATGTTTCATTACATGAACATAAAAAAAACACTCACAATGTGTTGATTTTTTGTAATATTTATTATCTTGCGTTCCAAAATTCACAGGCAAACAACTCAAACCTTTTAATCAAAATTCAACCTTTATGAAAAGAATTATGCTCTTAATGCTCCCGGCGATGCTGCTGATCCTCTCCGGGTACGGGCAGGTGGCCGTGAACAGCGACGGTACGGGCCCGGACAATTCTGCCATGCTGGATGTAAAAAGCAGTAACAAGGGACTCCTTGTTCCCAGGTTGAACACTTTACAGCGAACCGGAATCTCCAGCCCTGCTGAAGGCCTGCTCGTCTACGACACCGACATGGGTGCCTTTTACTACCGGCATGCCGGCGCCTGGATCATCATGGTAGCCAGTTCCACCAACTGGCAGATCGGTGGCAATACCGGGACCAACCCGTCAGCCAACTTCATCGGAACGGTCGACAACATACCGCTGGTTTTCCGGGTGAACAATCTCGAGGCAGGCAGGATCGACCAGGTCAATTCAAACGTTTCCCTGGGATACCAGGCTTTCAGGAATAACTTTTATGGCACGGGAAACAGCGCATTCGGGAACAAGGCCCTGTATTCCAGTACAGAGGGGAATTTCAACACCGCCATCGGGATGGAGGCTGAGTACCTGATCGGGGAAGGAAGCTCGAACACCGCAGTCGGCGCTTATGCGCTGCATGACAATATGGACGCGTCATTCAACACGGCAGTCGGCGTGAATGCCCTGCATGTGAACATGAATGGTTATAATACTGCCACAGGCACAGATGCGCTATTCAACAATTATTCCGGTCACCACAACACGGCAAACGGATACAGGGCGCTGTACGTCAATCAGGGGGGCAGCAACAACACGGCGCACGGATCAACCGCACTTTACAATAATACATCCGGTACTGATAACGTGGCAATCGGCGAACAGGCGCTTAACTCGAACCTGGAAGGAAATAATAACACCGCCCTCGGCAAGGCTGCCCTGGACCAGAACCAGTACGGATCCTCAAATACCGCTCTTGGCGCATTCACCAACACCGGGGCTGTGGACATGGATAATACGACAACCGTCGGCTACGGCGCGGTGGCCACTGCCAGCAACCAGGTAAGGCTGGGAAACGGCTTTGTGACCTCGCTGTATTGCCAGGGAGCCTTCGAATCCACAACCACTTATCAGGCCAACTTGCGTGTCAACCCCGATGGGCAGATCGTGCGCACGACCGAGTTCCCCTACTGGAACATTGCTGGCAACAGGGAAACCAACCCCGAGGTACATTTCATCGGCACCACCGATAATACGCGGCTTGACTTCAGAGTGAGGAATCAGCAGGCAGTAACGATCCAGACCGACGGCCGGGTAGGAATCGGGACCGCTGCTCCTCTTCCATCCGCCAAGCTGGAAATCGTCAGCACTGACCAGGGCTTTCTGCCTCCCCGGATGAGCATGGCCCAGCGGTTGGGCATTACCATCCCTGCTGTCGGTTTACTGGTATACCAGACCGATGGCCAACCCGGTTATTATTATTATACCGGTACAAACTGGGTTGGTTTGACATCAAACACAGTCGCCGGCTCAACGGTCTCCTGCATCGATTATGATGGCAATGCATATCCAACCATTACAATCGGCACACAAACATGGATGGCGGAGAACCTGCGGGTGACGCGTTACAGGAACGGGGTCGCAATTCCGATTGTAATAGATTGGGAAGCATGGGCTGGTTGCACAGCGGGTGCCTATTGCTGGTATGATAATGATCCTGTGGCCAGCGGTGCTTACGGTACCCTTTATAACTATTTTGCTGTAGCTGACAGCCGCGGACTTTGCCCAACCGGATGGCACGTCCCTTCAGACGCCGACTGGAATGTTTTGTTCAATGCATTGGGAGGTGCTGACGTTGCCGGAGGAAAAATGAAAGTTGACGGGGGATTCTTCTGGAACAGTCCGAATTCTTATGCTTCCAATTCAAGCGGATTTTCGGCCATTTCGGGTGGTTTACGCTGGGGCAGTGAACCCCACCCGTCAGTTTCTCCGGGTGAATTCATTAGTAATGGTAAAATGGTAGAAATGTGGACAAGTTCAGGCCACGATTGTTTTCTACAATACAATTGGCAAAGTGTGCAAATCATGGGTGGGCATTCTAACAATGGACAATATGTGCGTTGTTTGCGTGACTGAATGCCAGCTCTTTATAAAGCCAGGAATATCGTTGAAGGATGATTTGAAAAAGGGACAAATCCGGGCTTACAGCCCGGATCCGGCCTTCACCAATCGGATGATGGCGGTGGAATGCGCCCCCTTCAGCTGCAGGAAATAGATTCCCGGTGAAAGCTCTCTCCCCGTGCCGGGTAATTCCAGTGTGTAACGTCCGGGATTCAGGTCCTGGTCAACCGGTCTGCAAACTGTCTGACCGTAAAGATCCGTAACCGTAATGGCGATATGCTGCGGGCTCATGACTTCATAGTTCAGTGTTGTGACACTGGTAAACGGATTAGGATGGTTCTGCCATAAGACCAGGTCACCTGAAATAACGGCTGGTTTCCCGGCTATTCCGTTTGGAAAGAATAACGTTTCCTGCGACCAGGGGCTCCACTTCAGGTTCATGTCGCGGTAGCGTAACCGGAAGCCGTGCCGGGCATTCGAATCCAGCTTCCCTGCGGGTACCGTAAAGGAGTAAAGGTTAATCCCTGCGTTCCGGTTGATGGGGGTGAAATCGGGCGATCCGGTGTTTTCGAATATGTTTTCGATATTCCTGACCGTGTCAAGCACCGGATGTGTGTAGTCTCCTGGTGTGAGGGTGATCTGGATTTCGGCCGACATGCACGAATCGGCCCCCGATATGGGCGAGGAATTCAGTACAAGGGGATTCCATCCGTTCAATTCGAACAAACTGGGCTGCGCCGGAGGCGGTTGGTTCATCCTGAAATGAAAAGTGTCGAACACCTGGTTGGCGATCGGGTGTTCCGGTTTGCCAAGTGTATAGGCTTCCGCGGTATATGATTTCGCATCAACATCCACATCGATGATCGCATAGCAATAGTCGTCAACTGCCTTGATGATTTCCGGAAAGTTCTTTGAATGGACGCCAAAGCGGGTAAGTTCCGCCCCGCCCCCACCCGACAACAGCAGCCTCATGTCATGTTGGAGATTCGCCGGGAGTTTGGTGAGTTCCCACACCCCCTGCTCATAGCAATGCGCATGACCACAGGAGTACTGGACTACTTTGGAATATTTTTCGAAGGTACTGAAAAACACGATCTTGACTGAATCGCCGTCACCTTCGGGCCAAACAGCTGAACGGTAAGGATGGTGTGAAAAAGGAAACACCAGATCTACGGCTTTACTGGTGTCGGAGATAGCCAGAACCTTCTCGAGCCATGCATGTTGCAGCGACTCGCTGACCAGGCCGGAGTTCGAATTGAGTGCGAGGAATTCGCAGTTCAGGATCCGGAAGGAGTAGAACCGCTGGTTGAACTTGGTTGTCTGGATTTCCGGGTCGGTGAAATCGGTGTATTTCATGTAATTAAAATAGTGGGGCGATTCATGCTCGTGGTTCCCGATGGAGACCATGAAGGGAACGGAACAGGAGAGGTTGGAGATCGGAATGAAATATTCGGGTTCAAACCGGTTAATATCTTTTCCCGACCAAACGACATCGCCTGTGTGCATGACCAGGTTCACCGAATTGTACCAGTCGGTCCCGTACTTTGCGACCAGGGTTTGCAGGATGTTTTCGCACACTACCGGGAGGTAGGTCGGGATCGTATCATTGTTTCGGGAATCACCAACAACCACGAAGCGCACATGCTGGCCCGGGGCCGAGGACAAGGGTTGTGTCCGGAACGGAAAGACCAATGACGAATCCGCGCCGCTGATACACCGGTAATAATAGGTCGTGGCCGGCGTCAGTCCGGTGAGCTTCACCGTATGCCAGATCTTTCCGGAGTTGTTGAGGAATGAGCCCTGTGTCAGGCTGGTCAGTGCGGAAGGGGTGCTCCCGTACCGGACCTGTGTAAATGCCGTGTCTGTCGAATGCCAGCTGATATAGATCGATGTTGGCGTTGGGGTTTGCAGGTATGGTTTAGGCTGCGAAAAAGCTATATGACCCGCCGTGACAAACCAGATCACGGACAGGATGACGTGTATTTGATTTTTCATACGAAAAGGGCTGGGGTTTTGATGGGTTGTCTGTTTTGCCAATTTTTTCAGAGAATAAAGATACAATAAAAACCGGCAGATTTTCAAACAGACGGATAAAATCCAGTCAGCCTGGCTAAACGACTGCCGGCTGACTGGATTACACCCACTTTCATTGCATCCTTCAACGCCTATCGCAGGATGATCTTAGCGGTGGCAGATTCCTTTCCTGTACTGAGACGGATGAAATAAATTCCCCTGGCATGACCTTGAAGCGATATTACAGTCTTCTTCTCCCCATTCATCGGTCGGGTAAGAATCCTTTCTCCCATCAGCCCGTAGATTTCCAGGCTGGCATTGCAGGATTGCAAGTTTTTGCTGATCTCAACCGTCACATCACCGTCTGTTGGATTGGGCCAGGTTTTGAACAGGGCTAACCCTGCCGTACCTTCCGACAACAGTACTTCACCGGTCAGGTTATTCCCTTCCGGCGACTTTCCCGGTGAGCAAAACTGGTTCGTTGTTGTGATAGAGCCATGCATATACCCTCCCGGGAGAACTCTGGTTCCGGCTAAGTAGCTAATCTTTTGTCCGGCTACCATTGATGCGCTGCCACCATCCGATACCGTAAAATTTTTGCCCGGGCCGGCAATGGTTATGATGTTCATGGCATCATAGCAAAAAGTCTGGCCGTTGTTGACCACCAGATCGGAAACGTATAGGTTGTAAGGAACCACCCCGATGTAGACCGCCTTCGGTTCCGTAGAGGTCGATTCATCAAAAGTTCCGGGAAATCCGATCGGGCTGAGATCGTAATATGCCGTGATCCGGAACCAGTGAACTCCCGGGGAAAGGCCGGCAACAGCGGCCGTCAGAATATCGGCCCCTTCAATGTATTGCACCTGACTGTAAGGCCCGATGGAATCAGGAGCCATATAAACCATATAACCCAACAGCATCGGGTCAGACAACGGGCTGTCCAACCGTGAACCGGAAGCAGTGGCACCGGCAACCTGTGAGACAGGGCCAGGAGGAATGGATCCGGCAGGTACTGAAGAAACAATACCTGAAGCGGCTTTGCTGGTGCCTTCAGCAGCCACCGTCTCCGGGCCTATCTCCACAACAGGCCCGTCCATGGAGACTGTTCCGCATGCCACGATGCAAAATACCCCTGGAGTGCCAGGGACATAGGCCGACCAGGGAGTAAAGGATACTCCGTCATATACATAGGCAAGTCCTGGCGTGGAGTAGGGACCGTTCTGGTCATAACCCATATAATGGCTGTTACCCGTTAAATTACTCCATTTCACCATGCAGTAAAACGGTCCGGAATAGGCGATGGGCGTGGGAAGATCAACCTGCATATAGCTTGAAGGAGCGGGCACCGGTACCACAAAGGCAGGCGAAGAGCCCAGAAGTAAACCTGACATATCAAAGATATCTACTTGGAATGACTGGGCAGTACCGATTCCAACATCCCACCAACGCATTCTTATTGAGGTCAGCTGACCGGACTGTCCGGAGCCTGCATTCATCTTATTGCCCAACCACATTGTAGTTCCCGGCCAGAACATCCAGCCATTCTCCATGGTACCATCATCATAAACAAAACAGTCCTGTGAAGGGAGAGAACATGACGGCTTTGTCCATGTAAGGTTTGCCGTGGTACCATCATCTGTTGCCGACAAATTGGTCGGGAAACACAGATATTTTACTACGAACGGGGTACAAACCTGGCTGGAGGCGCCGCTCGAATAGCTGGCAATGACACAGGCATTCAAGGTTTGCCCGTAAAGTGCATAATCCGATGGGATCGCAAAGGAATTGGCCATCGTGAACGACTGAAGCGTTCCGTTCAGGTAAAAGTTGTATCCTCCCAAACATGAACCGAGGGTAGGATCGTTTGCAATAATTTTAATGTTGTCTATTTTCCAGTTGCTGATGCTGGAACTATTGGCACCCGAGGCATGAAACCGGATGTTAAATGTGGCGTGGGTATAGCCCGAAATATCCACGCTGTCAGTGGTCCAGGGAATGTTAGCCATGCTGGAATAGGATTTTAGAACCACCCAGGTCATTCCGTCCCAGATTTCGACTTTCATGAAATTGGTGCCGGGAGCTGAAATGTTGCTCAGGAAGATGTCATACTTAAGTTTAAGAAAGGGAGAATGAACTCCGATCATATTCGCACTTGTCAAATACTGATCATAGCCAGTGACCGTTGGAAGCGACTGGAAGGTCACCGCGGGAGCGCCATTTCCTGCAAACGGGGTAATCGACCAGTTGCTTCCTCCTGAGACTGTCCATCCATTGAAAAAAAATGCGCCTCCTGACCAATCCTCATTGAGCAGATAGGAAGAAAAATCGGGAAGATTCCAGGTCGCCAGCAAAGTATGACTGTCTATGGCCAGGTTGGTTGGAGATATCATATTTTGCTGTAGTTGCACATTATTGATGATATTACTCCCTACGGTCACCGAAGACTGCACTGAGGGGGCATATCCATATTTATTTACCGTTAAGGTATATGTTCCTTTTGATACAGACGGAAAGGTATAGGTGCCCGATGGCCCCATGGAGACCTGGTAAATGGTATCAAGATAGGTATTGTTTTGCAGTTTGAGGAACGTCCCGGAGGTTGATTCTCCCTGACAGGAGAGGGTTACGTTGACAGTGACTGAAGCTGACCAGCATTTGCCAATCGAGTTCGAAATGGCAGCCTGCGACCAGTGGCCACCGGTATACTGAGCTTTAACAGCCCACAGGTATGGATTACAGGGAAGGGCAGGCCATGCATTGTCAACCTGCGTCAGTGCCGTGGGCGTACCCACCGGTACCCAAACGGCCGGGATCCATTCCTGTCCCTGTAGTAATCGCCATACCTGGTACCCACCGTTAAGTGTTCCGGAGTTCTCCGGGGTGTCGGTTGCTTCCCCCGGCAATCCGGTTCCGGGATTTAACGACATCAGCGGCACAGGTCCGCCCGGCCCGTTTACAAGGGCCCGGATCAGGAAATTACCAGTAGCCTGCGTCCATGCACCGGAAGGCATGGTTTTCGAATAACTGCGAAGCTGGTTTGAGGTGTTATCTATGGTGATCCCGGCAGCATTGGGGGCATCCCCCCCCTGGACCTGGACAAGGTAAAAACTTCCCGATGAAACGGTTACAGGCGTGAAGAAAGTAAAATTACTCCAGCCATAATTGGATGGCATAGCATTGAAAGGCCCCCCGATCTGGTTTCCTGGAGTTCCACCCGGCCCGGAGTCATCAAAGACCAGGAATTGAAAGGGAACCAGCGGATAACTTCCGGAGACATAGTTGCTCTGGATACCCATGTTGAAACTGCCTCCCTTCACCACGCAGGGATAGGCGGCCGGTGTGAACCTCACCGCATTATAGTTTCCTCCAACGGGCCATTGAAAAAAAGCATCCTGCACCCCGTCGTCATATAGCAGTTCGTAGTTACCCTTGGGCACGCCCCATGTGATGTTCACGGCTGTCTGTCCTGCGTTAAGGACAGCCTGGGGGTTGTCGGGCGGGTTTACTGTTTCGAACATGGTATAATTCTGAACAATGGTATTTCCCGGGGTAAAGACCAGGACACCATACCCCGAATCTTCAAACCCGGGTTTGGCTACATGGGCGTTATAATTGCCAACGGGATAAACATCCATGGAGAAACTTCCGGAAGGTCCGGTAGAATAAGTTACCTGACCGACCATCGATATCTGAGCCCCGATGATCGGGTTTCCCGTGGTTGCGCTTGTGACGATTCCTGTAAAGTGGGCCGGAATCGGGTCCAGACAGGTATTGGATTGTGTCGGGGCGCCATTTGTTAGGGTCACAGGAATAGCTTTCGATGTAAAGTCGCTGATCGAATAATTTACATTATAATTTCCTGGCGGGAGATTATAAAAGATATAGTCCCCCGTAGAGTTTGTGGTCGTAGTATGGCTGCCACAGGTCACAATAACCCCCGGCAGAAGGAAGTTATTAAAACAATTGATAACCTTACCGGTCAGGCTTCCCGAATAAGGATTTTCCACAAACCGCAGATTTGGACGTCCTGTATTTCCGGTTATTGGCAGCCCGGAATAGCTGCATCCTATCGTGTTATCCTGCCAATAGGGCTGCACCAGACCGGCAGAAACGGTGGTACCACTGAGAACGGTATTATTGGTATAGCTTCCATTGTTCCCGTAACAGATTTCCAGGATTACATTCGAACCATCCCAGTAGAACGGAGTTTGAAGGGTAATCATCTGCCATCCCGTTCCTGCGACTGCATAACTGCCGCTGTAGCAGCTTTGCAGACCGCTCACCCAGCCGTTGAATGCAGCAAGGGAGGTGTTCATCATCCGGATGTTGAAATTCTGCATGGTCTGAAGGCTGGCCGACGTAACATTAAAGCCGATCGAGTTGATCATACCGGGAGTTGCGCCTGCCGCTGTCATATCCGAAGCATTATAAAGCAACTGGGTCCGGCCTCCCATCCAGAGCGTGGAATAGGGATATCCGCAGCCGACTGTGCCCGAGCCTATCGTAACAGTGGCAGGTGGCAGGGGACCACAGGCAACAATGTGTACCAGGTCAAGGTAGCAGTTGAACCAATGTTTGGAATGGAAATCAAATGCAACATACAGGGTTGCCTGCCCGTTGGCGGCTGCCGGAAGCGGGACCGTTTGAGTGGTCCAACCATATATCGTTCCTTCTCCTGTCACCTTACCCGCCGTGTTCCATGCAATGCCGTTGGTGGAATACTGCACATTCACATAGTCCTCCAGATTGGTATTGAACGTCGAGGTAAACCATTTGAAGTCAACCATGATATTGGTGCGTCCAACGGTGGAAACCGGCACGGTCATCTTTAAACGGTTTTCAGTTC
>JBAXFM010000092.1:0-17387 GCA_037139855.1 Bacteroidota bacterium | reverse complement strand
AGCACATCAGCACATTAGCACATTTACCCATGACCAAAATTAAAGAAGAAATAATCCTGCGTATAAAGGAAGCCCTGGTAAAGGATGTTGGCAGGGGGATTGCCAGGATCGATCCAAAGGACATGAAATCGATCGGGCTGGAGAGCGGCGATGTGATCGTGATTGAAGGTAAACGGGCCACACCAGTTAAAATCATGCCTTGTTATCCCGAGGACAGGGATAAAAGTATTATTCAGATTGACGGAATCACCAGGGAAAATGCCGGCGCCGGCATTGATGAAAAGGTTAAAATCGTTAAAACTACCTGTAGACAGGCGGTAAAAATAAAACTCAAACCCGAAACAAAAACGGGTTCGTTAAAGGCTGATGATGCCAAATATATTGGGTCCCTGATCAATGGCCTTTCTGTTATAAAAGGCGATAAGGTGAGAGCCAACCTTTTTGGGTCACGCTCGGTTGAATATACGGTAACAGGTACAAACCCTGAAGGGGTGGTGCTGATCCATCCAAATACTACCTTTCAACTTGAATTGACAAAGCAGGAAGGAGAGCGTAAAAGCAAGGTTTCCTACGAGGATATCGGTGGTTTGGGCAACCAGGTTCAACGAATCAGAGAGATGATTGAGCTACCATTGAAATATCCTGAAATATTCGAACGACTTGGAGTTCAGCCACCAAAAGGTGTTTTTCTATATGGTCCTCCGGGCACCGGTAAAACGCTCATTGTTCGTGCGGTGGCCCATGAAACGGATGCCTATTTCATCAACATCTCAGGTCCTGAGATCATGGGGAAGTTTTATGGGGAAAGTGAAGGCAGAATCAGGAAAATTTTTGAAGAAGCCCAGCAACATGCTCCCGCCATCATTTTTATTGATGAAATCGATGCCATTGCGCCTAAACGCGAAGACATGGGTGGCGAAAAGCAGGTGGAAAAGCGGGTGGTAGCCCAATTGCTATCGCTGATGGACGGTTTGGAATCGCGCGGGAAAGTGATTGTGATCGGCGCTACCAACATACCAAATTCCATTGACCCTGCATTGAGGAGGCCCGGACGTTTCGACCGGGAAATTTCGATCTCTATTCCCGATAAAAAGGGACGGCTTGAAATTCTTCACATTCATACCAGGGGCATCCCCTTGTCAATGGATGTAGATATGGAAAAACTGGCAGAAATCACCCATGGTTTTGTCGGCGCCGATCTTGAAGCGCTGGCCAGGGAAGCAGCCATGACCGCTTTACGGAAAATCCTTCCGCAAATTGATTTCGAGATGGCTGAAATACCCTATGAACTGTTGATGTCGCTCGAAGTTACCATGGATAATTTCATGGATGCAATGAAAGAAGTGGAACCATCTGCCATCAGGGAGGTTTTTGTAGAGGTGCCTGATGTGAAATGGGACGATGTTGGCGGACTTGACGAAATCAAGGAGGCTTTGAAAGAAACGGTGGAATGGCCTCTTCAATATGCCGACCTCTTCAAAAAAGCCGATACCAAACCTCCCAAAGGAATTATTCTTCATGGGCGGCCAGGTACCGGAAAAACATACCTGGCAAAAGCGCTGGCAAGCGAAAGCGGTGTTAATTTTATTTCTGTCAAAGGTCCCCAGATATTGAGCCGTTATATCGGCGAATCAGAAAAAGGGGTCAGGGAACTTTTTAGGATGGCCAAACAGGCATCGCCGTGCATTTTGTTTCTGGATGAAATTGACAGCCTTACACCCAGGCGCAGCAGCGACAGCTCGGGTTCCGGGGTCATTGAGCGGGTGATTGGCCAGTTCCTTACCGAAATGGATGGCATCGAGGACCTGAAGGGAGTTATTGTGCTGGCAGCAACCAATCGAATTGATTTAATTGACCCTGCATTGCTAAGAAGCGGAAGGTTTGATCTGATTTTTGAATTACCTTTACCGGATATAAAAACCAGAGAAAAAATATTCAGCATTCACACCCGTAATAAACCCCTTGGAAAAAAGGTAAATCTCAATAAACTCGCATTATTAACAGAGAATCTCACCGGATCAGATATAGAATTTATCTGCCGGAAAGCAGCCATGCTTGCTATTCGTCAACTGATAGAACAACACCGTGGAAAACAAAAGGAAATTTCTGGAGATATTGCCATTCTGGAAAATCATTTTGAAGAAGCGATAAACCTGGTATTGACGCAAAATTTATCGAAAAAGTAAACGGAACCATTAAACCTTCCTGGTTTTTAAAACCTGGAAGGTTTATCCAACCACCAACTAACTAAGGAAAATGGCACCAAAAGGAATATACATTTACGGGATTGTCCCGAATTTTTATGGAACTACACATTTTCAGTCACTTGAACATTCCGGGGTTTATGCAATCACCTATGAAAACATTTCAGCCATTGTCTCAGACAGGGAAGGCGTGCAGCTTGATTACTTAGACCGGGAATCTTTGGGTTATTTGTTGGTCCATCACCAGGAAACGATTGAAATACTGATGGGAAAAGGTTTTTCCATGATTATTCCGCTAAGGCTTGGTACGATTGCAGGCTCTAAAGACGAGGTGATTAACATTCTTGCAAAAGGCCACGATTTGATCATTGATACACTTAGGAAAATCGAATATCTGACTGAAATTGATCTTGCGGTAACGTGGGCTGACTTTGCTGTAACCATTAAGGAAATCGCCAGTCATCCGGAAATAGCGGCATTGAGAGATGCCATCCTGAAAAACAGCGAGCAGCTTACCCAGGCTGACCAGATGAAAGTTGGGATGCTGATCCAGGAAAAACTTACTGAAAAAAACAAGCAGGTAGAATTGCGGATCCTTGAAGCCTTGTCGTCATGCTGTATACATGTTAAAATGCATGATGTGATGAACGACCAGATGGTTACCAATTCGGCATTTCTGATGAACAGAAACCAGAAAGAGAAATTTGAGCAGATCATCGACCAGCTTGATGAGGAATTGAACGGACTGATGAACTTCAAAATGGTTGGACCGCTTCCTTGTTATAGTTTTTACACCCTTGAAGTGAAAGAACTGAATCTTGAAAAGTTAATGCTGGCAAAAATTGAACTTGGCTTGAGAGAAGAAACTTCGGAATCGGAAATCAAAAAAGCATACCTTGAGAAAGCCCGCTTATCACATCCTGACACGAATCAGCACGAAGGCGATGACGAACTCTTCAACAGGATCAATAAAGCATATCATACCATGCTTGAATATGCTTCGGCGGTAAGGCAATCTTCGAAGGATGATTCAATCACGCTGGCCAAAGAAAAGATGATCGAAAATTTAATTCTGGTAAAAATAAAGGAATAATATGCAGCGCGACGGAAAATATATTTATTGCATCATTGCATCGAATTACGACATTAATTTAGGGCCTATCGGTGTAGGCGGAAGGGGTGACCTCGTTTCAACGATTGGATTTGATGGCTTATGCATGGTGGTGAGCGACCATCCGCTCAGCAAATTTGTTGTTAATCCCGAAAATATGCTGGCGCACCAAAAGGTGATAGAGGAGGTGATGAAAGAATTCAGAAGTATTCTTCCCATCAGATTTGGCACCATTGCGGCTACACCCGATGAAATACGCAATCTGCTGAACCGCAGGTACAGTGAATTTATGGAATTACTCAAGCAGTTCGAAAATAAGGTCGAACTCAATGTAAGAGGCACCTGGAAAAACATGGGAATGATTTACAAGGAGATCGACCGGGAGCATACTGAATTGCAAAAACTCAGGGCTGAGATTGAAAAGTTGAATGATGGGGAACTGAAAAGCGCAAAAATTAATGAAGCCGGAAATTTAGTGGAACATGCTCTTGTCGGGAAAAAGGAGGAGGAAGCTGAAAAAATTATTGATGCTTTCCGCCGATCTGTATTCGAGCATAAACACAATAAAACAAGCGGGGATGCCATGTTTATGAATACAGCTTTTCTGGTCAATAGCGGCCGGGAGGTGGAATTCGATAACATCATGGCCGACATTGGCGCCAGATACCAGGATCGGAGCGACTTTGTGTATACGGCCCCATTGCCGATTTTTAATTTTATCAAATTGAAAATTTTTCCCGAAAAATGGGAATTGTAAAATAATAGAAACAAAATAGCTTAATGAAATTATGGGAACTGAAGTTGAAATTCCGAAAGAAGGAAAGTACATTTATGGAATTATAAGAAGCGCCGGCCCGATTGAATTTGGCCCGATGGGAATCGGAAAACGCGCCGACCTGGTTTACGGTATCACTTACCGTGGTGTCACTGCCATTGTCAGTAATTCGCCAATCATCATTTATGAAGCCCGCAGGGTAAACATGATTGCCCATGAAAAAGTCCTTGAAGAGGTTATGAAGCAATTTACAGTACTTCCTGTCCGGTTTTCGACCATCTCCGAGCATAATGATGACTCCGGGATTCTTAAAATCCTTGAAAAAGATTATACCAAATTCGACGACCTGCTCAACAAGATGCACGGGAAGAAGGAGTTAGGACTCAAAGTGCTGGCACATGATGCTGCGATTTATGAAAGCATTGTTGAGAAATATGATGAAATCAGAAACCTCAGGGCAAAACTGATTAACCTCCCGGTCGATAAAACGCATTACCAGCGCATGAAAATTGGCGAAATGGTGGCAGAAGCGCTGAAAAAAGAGACAGCAAATTATAAAAATATTATCCTTGATGCGTTGACTCCCCTGGCGGATGATGTGAAGATTAACGACAACTTTGGCGAAATGATGGTTCTGAACGCCGCGTTCCTTATTAAAAATGAGACAGAACCTTTATTTGACAAAGCGGTGAATGATTTAGATGAAAAATTCGGCAGCTTCATGACTTTTAAATATGTAGGTACTTTGCCACCCTATAATTTTGTTAATCTGGTAATTAACACGAAAGGAATATAACATGTTTTTAATCGACGATATTCTGCTGGCTCCTCTGAAGGGAGTAATTTTTATCGGAAAGAAAATTAATGAAGTGATCGACAAGGAAATGTCGGACGAAGGCTCCATCAAAGAAAGGTTGATGCGATTGCAATTGCAGTTTGAAATGGATGAAATCGATGAAGAAGAATACGACAGAAGAGAGGATGAATTGTTGAATTTGCTGGGTCAGATCAGAGATGTTAAACAAAACAAATAGCGAAATAGCAAAACAAAAAAGGAGGGAAAAATGAATGCTTTTAAATGTCCGAAATGTGGGAAATTAACGGGAGGAAACGAAAAATTTTGTGTTGATTGTGGGCAACCACTCAACATTACCTGTCCTGAATGTGGCGAAACTTGGCGCTTTATGTTCGAGTATAAGTTTTGTCCCGGTTGCGGGCATCATATGAAAAACGTCGTTACGCATGAGGAGAACCCGGATTTTCATAGCAATCCAACACCAAAGCCTAAAGCCAAAAAATAAATGGCAGATGAGGATAAACGTGTATGCTAACCCGGTGATTCTGTGATATAATATAAAACAGTATAAACAATTGGAGGAAACAATGGGGAATATTATTGATGTCAAAAAAACAGTGGTTAATTTCTTGAAAGAGAACATAAACTGTTATGATGTAACGGTTATTAAAATTGAAAAATCGAACGAAATCTGGAAAACCATTGCAGAGGTTTATGAAGATGATTCATTTCTAAAAGCAATGAACATGCCACCCAAACAGGTGCGATTATTCTATATGGTTCAAATGGATGATAAACTTGAAATTACCTCCTTTGAACGTCTTAATTCATTTCAGGGAATGGATAGTGCGGATGAGTAAACTCAGCTTGTTTTAGAGACGTAATCCGAGTGTCTTTATCCCTGATTTAATACCATTAGTCATGATGAACGGTCTGATATATGCCTACTGCTTAACAAACAGCCCACCTGATTCTATTCCAACCCTTGAGTCACAAGGTTTGAAAAGTCTCAGGTTCGATAATTTTTACGTAATTATCAAATATGTTTCTGAAAGTGAATATTCCGATGAAAACCTGAAAAAGAATGTTGCTGACCTGCAATGGCTGGAAATTAACGCACGTGAGCATATCAGGGTAATCGGCATGATGATGGAACATCATACAGTTATTCCTTTTAACTTTGGCACCATCTATCAATCGGAGGATAATCTGAAAAAATTTATTGATCAATACTCCGATTCATTGATCGAACATCTTATTCATTTGGAATGGAAAGAAGAATGGGCGGTTAAAATTTATTGCGATCGCAAGGCGTTAAGTAAACAAATTGATGAATTGAGTGAAGAAGCCGCCGCATTGGAAAAACTGATTATGGCAAGTTCTCCGGGAAAAGCGTTTCTGCTGAAACGGAAAAAAACCGACCTGATCGAAAATGAAATGGACCGGATATGTAAGAGTTACGGACAGAAATATTTCGATGAATTTAAAGATCTGAGCGAATCAACCCGGCTCAATAACCTCCTTCCAAAGGAATTTACAGGGAGAGAAGACACCATGATTTTAAATACTACTTTGCTGATAAGTAAAGATAAAGCCATTGAATTTATTTCTATGGTCAGGAATATTAAAAATAAGCAATCCGATAATGGATTTGATATTGAAGTTACCGGGCCATGGCCTCCGTTTAGTTTTATTTCCATCAAAGAAAAACTGTAATGTACGACAATGTAGTAGACAGGTCGAAAGACATCACCATACTTGAATTGCTCGACAGGGTTTTAAACAAGGGAGTTATCCTTACAGGGGATGTTGTAATTTCTGTTGCAGATGTAGATCTGGTTTACCTGGGGATAAAATTAATGTTGAGCTCAGTGGAAACCATGGAGCAACTAAAATCGGGGAAAGCCATCGTCGAAAAATAGTTTATGGAAAAGTTGATTTATGCTTTATTATCCGTAAAAAATAAGTCTGATAAATTAGATAGTCTTTTAACTGAGATAAAAGGTATTTCAGCGGGTGATCTAAGTGTTGTTTCTTTTGAAGAAATTGTCGCAGTTACGGGCGAAATTCATAAAGCATCATTGGTGGCTAACAATGAAAATGCCATTGAATATGCAGGTGTAATCGAGGCCCTTGCACAACAATTCACGTTGCTTCCTGTTCGCTTTGGTTCATCAATGGCCGCTGATGATTCAATTCGTCAAATGATTGAAAGAAACTATAGCGACATTCAACAAAACCTTCAGAAAGTTGAAAACAAATATGAATTTGGACTCAAGATTTTTTGCGATTCCGAAAAAATGATGGCAGAGTTGCAGGCGAAATCTGTTGCAGAAACCAAAACACCCGGGGTTCCTGATCCATTCATTAAAAATTCAGTTTCCAGAGATTGGGTAAACAGAAAGTTGAAGGAACACCGGCTTGAAGAATTATTTTTGTCCTATGTTGATTCAGTCATTTCAGAGATTACCGAACACCTTGTGCAATTCAATGCAGTCAGCAAATTCAAAAAGATGGCATCCCCTGCAAATATCATCGATGCGGTTTTTTTACTCGGGAAGGATAAAAAGGAAGCGTTAATTCATACAATCAGTGAATTACAAAGAAAACATGCCGGTTTGACTTTCGTATTGACCGGACCCTGGCCGCCATACAGCTTTGTTGATTTCACGGTAAAATAACTGCGCGATGAGTGAAAATAAAATACTTTTTAATACCGGCTCTCTTGATGGGATTTCAGAGGAACTTGGTGAGTGGACAAACCAGGAAGAGTCGAAGCTAAAACTCACCCCCGACAATGCTGATTCAGGACTGGCTAAACTGGTACTCACGCTGGTAGAACTCATTCGTAAATTGGTTGAAAAACAGGCCATGCGAAGAGTGGATGGCGGATCATTGACTGACGAGGAGATTGAACGTCTTGGTGAAACGCTGATGAAGCTGGAGATGAAAATGGAGGAGCTTAAAAAGCACTTTCATCTTACCGACAGGGATTTAAATATCAATCTGGGCCCGTTAGGCGATTTGATGTAGACCCTAAAATCATTGTTCCGGGATCAATAGTTTTCTTTCCGAAGAAGGATAATTATTTTACCTTTGAAATGTTATTGCACTCATCAACCACTGAGCCAATAATATTCACCGATGATGAACAATGAAATAAATCAAACAACGCCTGAAAATGTGAGCCATCTTGTGTTTACCGACATTTTTAATCTCCATAACATCCAACGGATTCAGGATTTGTTTTCAGATACGACCGGAGTTGCCTCAATTATTAAACAACCCGACGGCACACCGATTACCAAACCCAGTAACTTCTGCCGCTTTTTTAACGAGGTTATCCTGCCCAAAGAGCCGGGACGCGCCAGTTGTTTTCATCCTGAAAAAGTGATTGACGAGCAAACCCCTGAAGGCACGGTCATGCAGTTTTGTTTTAATGGAATACTGCTTGATGCCTGTGCGAGTATTACAGTTGATGGTGAGCACATTGCCAACTGGTTAATCGGACAGGTGCGCACAGAGTCGTTGAATGAAGAACAAATGATTGGATGCCCCGATAATTTTGGAGTGAGCAGGGAAGAGTTTTTGAATGCGCTGGAAGAAGTGCCGGTAATGTCGGTCGAACAGTTCGACAAGGTGACAAAAATGCTTTTTGCTTTTGTTGCCGAACTTACAGAAAAAGCCAATAGCATTTTGGCGCTTCAGAATGAACGATTGTTGCTGCGTACACTCATCGATAATATTCCTGATTCAATTTACTCCAAAGATCTTTCCTGTCGTAAAACACTGGCTAACCTTGCTGAAGTACATTACATGGGTGCGAAATCAGAAGGTGATGTGATTGGTAAAAACGATTTTGATTTTTATCCAAAAGAACTGGCAGAAAAGTTTTTTAAAGATGATCAGTTGGTGATGCAAACCGGTAAACCTGTGATTAACAGGGAGGAGTATATCCTTGATGAGATGGGACAGAAACGCTGGTTGCTTTCCTCTAAACTTCCATTGCGTGACAAGGATGATCAAATTATTGGTTTGGTTGGTATTGGACGCGATATCACAGAACGTAAGAAAGTAGAGGAAAAACTAATAATAGCTGAAGAAAAAACCGAAGAAAGCCACCAGCTGAAAAAGGCATTCCTTGATACCATTGCGCACGAAATACGACTTCCGTTCAGTCATATTCTTGGATTTTTATCGGTACTGCAAAACGAAGGACTCACAGGCAGCCAGAAGGAGGAGGATATCAACCTCATCAACCAAAGTTCCTATCGGCTAATGAATACCCTCAACGATATCGTAGAGATTTCGCAGATTCAGACAGGGCAAATGAAACCCGTTGTATCGGAAGTTAATATCGCAAGTCTGATCGAAAATATTACCGATCGGTTTTACCCTGTTGCCAATAGCAAAGGACTGAAATTTACTGTCAGCAACGACTTACCCCTCAGCATTGAAACAATTTACACCGATGGTAAAAAACTAAATTCCATCCTGTTTAATTTGGTTGGCAATGCAATAAAATTTACAAATAAAGGAACCGTTGAATTAGGCATGCACCTTGTCCCGGCAACTACTCGTGCGCTTGATAAAAAACTTCTGCTGGAGTTTTTTGTAAATGACACAGGCATTGGCATACCTGAATCAAAACATCCGGCCATTTTCGAAAAATTCGTTCAGGCTGATTATTCAAATGCCAGGGCATTTGAAGGCTCTGGTTTGGGCCTTTCCATCGCAAAAGCTTATGTGGAAATGCTTGGTGGTGAAATACGCGTTGAGAGCGAAGAAGGAAAAGGAAGTACCTTTCGTTTTACTATTTTTGTTGGCCTCGAACCGGCAGAGAAAACCAGTGTTGATAAAACAGAAGTGGAAAAGGTTGCTGGCAGTCAGATTAAACCGCTAAAAATATTAATTGCCGAAGACGATGAAGGGTCGGCAATTGTTATAACAATGGCTGTTAAAATGTTTGGCAAAGAAGTTATCAGGGTAAGAACCGGGGTTGAAGCGGTAGAGGCTTGCCGAAATAATTCCGACATTGATTTGGTGATGATGGATATTAAAATGCCCGAAATGGACGGAGATGAGGCAGCCAGGCAAATCCGTCAGTTTAATACCGATGTGGTTATCATTGCACAAACAGCCTATGCCATGACCGTTGACCGTAAAATGGTTATCGATGCGGGATGCAATGATTACATCACCAAACCCATTAAAAAGGACAATTTAGTTGTAATGGTGCAAAATCATTTTAAGAAGCAGGAATAGGGTAAATACGCATGAATACCAGGAATCCAGGACCAGGATCAGATGCATCGTTTAGCCAGAATTCAGGGCAGACCGATATGATAGCGCTCCTGTCAAACCTCATCGTTAACCTCCAGGAAGGCATTTTACTTGAAGACTCAAACAGGAGAATTATTTTAACGAACCACCTGTATTGTGATATGTTTGGCATTGTTGCAGCACCGGAAGACCTTATTGGGACAGATTGTTCGAACGCTGCAGAGCAAAGTAAATTATTATTTAAAAACTCCGACAAATTTATTGCCAAGATCAACATGCTTCTTGCCTATAAAATTGCAGTGTATAATGACCCGTTGGAACTGTTGGATGGACGATACATGGAAAGAGACTTCATTCCTACCTACATCGATAATAAATATAACGGTCATCTGTGGAAATACAGGGATGTTACCAATAGAAGACAGTCTGAACAAATTCTGAATGCCAGGCTTCGTTTAACTGAATTTTCCCATGCCCATTCGCGGAATGAATTGCAGCAGGAACTATTGAACGAACTCGAAGCGCTGACATACAGTCAGGTCGGATTTTTTCATGTCGTGGACGCAGATCAGAATTCGCTGACACTTCAAAGCTGGTCGACCAATACACTACAGAATATGTGCAAGGCAGAAGGCGACAACCGACACTACAGCATTGACAACGCCGGAGTTTGGGTGGATTGTGTGCGCGAGCGGAAAGCCGTTATCCACAATGACTACCTCAGTTTGCCGCATCGTAAAGGACTACCGGAAGGGCATTCGCCTGTGATTCGCGAACTGGTTGTACCGATCATCAGGAATGATAAAGTGGTGGCTGTTGTGGGACTGGGCAACAAACCTGTTGACTATAATGACAGAGACATAGAAGTCATTTCGTTGTTATCCGACCTGGCCTGGGATATCACCGAGCGGAACGGCGCCGAGGAAGAATTGTATAAACTGAATGCAGAACTGGAACAACACGTTACTGAGCGAACCGCACAGCTCGAAACTGCCAACAAGGAACTTGAGGCTTTTTCCTACACGGTATCTCATGATTTACGCGCCCCGCTCCGTCATATCAAAGGCTTTATAGGTTTATTGAGAGAATTGCAAACAGTAGAGCGCACGGAGGAAGAAAGTAAATACATGGATATCATTGCCAGCGGAGCGGTGGAAATGGATAAATTGATAGAAGCCTTGCTCTCTTTCTCACGGCTTAACCGTGCTGAATTGCGAAAAACCGCTATTAATTCACTTGACATGGTTAACCAGGTCATCAGGTTTTTTGAACCGGAAATTCAAAACCGGAATATAACTTTCATGATTGAATCAATTGATGATTGTAAAGGCGATGAGCAACTCATGAGGCAGGTATGGATGAACCTTATTTCAAATGCCATTAAATATACTGGAAAAAAGGCCGAAGCCATCATTGAAATTGGTAGTAAAAGGCAGAACAACGAGATAATTTTCTCTATAAAAGACAATGGAGTAGGATTTGATATGCAATATTCCGGAAAATTATTCGGGGTTTTTAAACGATTGCACAAACCAAACGATTTTGAAGGCATCGGTATCGGACTGGCAAATGTAAACAGCATTATCACCCGCCATGGCGGCCATTGCTGGGCGGATGGTGCAACGGGGAAAGGAGCTGTATTTTATTTCACTTTACCAAACTACTGATAAACAATGAATAAAAGCCTTATAGCTATGTCGTCGCCTGTAAAAGAAAAAGCAACGGAAATCGCCGACCAAACCAGGCACAATTACGAAACCTTCTTTGATTCGATTAATGATTTCCTTTTTGTTTTGGATGAACAGGGAAATATAATTCATACCAATGCCACTGTCATTAACCGTCTTGGTTTTTCCAAAGAAGAGCTTCATGGAAAATCTGTTCTCCTGGTTCATCCGGCAGAACGCCGGGAAGAAGCGGGCCGAATTGTGGGCGAAATGTTAAACGGCGTTGCCACATTTTGTCCTGTTCCTCTCCTTACCAAATCGGGTTCTCAGATACCAGTTGAAACAAGAGTATCCCATGGATTTTGGGATGGGAAACCTGCCATTTTTGGTGTGACCAAGGATATTTCAAAAATTATATTATCCGAAGAAAAGTTTTCAAAGCTTTTTCAAACCAATCCTTCTGCCTGTGGCCTGAGTGATTTGCACACCCACCGGTATATTGAAGTAAATGAGGCTTTTTACTCCTTGTTTGGATTTGATAAAAATGAAGTAATCGGTAAAACAGCACTTGAACTGGGAATTTTATCCTCCGAAACCCTCACGACTGTTTTGAAGAAAGCCCAGACTAGCGGAAGTACTTCAAATATAGAAGCCGAATTATATGCAAAAAACGGAGAGAAAAAGCATGTGCTGCTATCCTCTGAAAATATTTATGTTCAGGATAATCAATACCGTTTTACGGTTGTTCATGATATCACTGAGCGTAAATCGGCTGAGGCTGATATCAAGTTAAAAAATGAAGAACTTCGCCGCATTAATTCTGAGAAAGACAAGTACTTTTCTATCATCGCTCACGATTTGCGCAGTCCGTTTCAGACGCTTCTTGGCTTTTCAAGAATGATGGTGGAGGAATTGCCGTCCTTAACATTGAACGAAATTCAAAAGATGGCTGTAAATATGAGAACCTCAGCCAACAAACTCTACAACCTGCTGGAGAACCTGCTGGAGTGGTCGCAAATGCAGCGTGGGTTAACTATTTTTAAACCAGAATCCTTCATGCTCATGGATGGCATAAGGGCTATTATTGAGTTGGTTCGCGAAGCAGCCGACACTAAAATGATCAGGATTGAGAATAAAATTCCGGAGGATATGATGGTCAAGGCCGATGAGCAAATGTTCAGCAGCCTGATGCGCAATTTGGTATTCAATGCCATAAAGTACACACCCAAGGGCGGTCATGTTGTTTTTGACGCAAAGTCATTGCCCGATGACTGGGTTGAAATATCAGTAACTGACACTGGAATCGGCATGAGCAGAGAAATGATCGGTAATCTTTTTGGTCTGTCAGGGGAAGCGAACCGCAAAGGAACCGAAGGTGAACCCAGTACAGGATTGGGATTAATCATATGCAAGGATTTTATAGATAAACATAACGGGAAAATCCGGGTTGAAAGTGAAGAAGGAAAAGGAAGCACGTTTTATTTTACACTGCCCCGTGGGGATAGGGTGAAGATTAATTAAAGGGAAAAAACATGAGCAATGAGTGTCTGATAAGCCAGCATGCACCTAACATCCTTGTCGTTGATGACGTTCCTGCCAATCTTAAAATACTTGGCGACATCCTGGAGGATGAGGGATATATTGTGAGACCGGTTTTAACCGGAAAACTTGCCTTGCAGGTATCAGAAAAAGAGATCCCCGACCTGATACTGCTTGATATAATGATGCCTGATATGGATGGATATGAGGTTTGCCACCGGTTAAAGAAAAATCAAATTCTTTGCGATGTGCCGGTTATCTTTATCAGTGCACTGATCGGCACCAATGATATTGTAAAAGCATTAAATGCTGGTGGCGCCGACTATTTAACTAAGCCCTTTAAAGCAGAAGAAGTTAAAGCACGGGTTGCCACACATCTTAAACTTTATCAGCAACGAAAAGAACTTTTAGCTCAAAGTAACGAACTCATAGAGTTGAATGCCACCAAAGATAAATTCTTTTCTATTATTGCCCACGACCTGCGTGGCCCGTTTACCTCACTCCTTGGCTTTACACGAATGATGGAAGAGGACATTTTTTCTATGACTCACAGCGAGATTCATAAAATTGCCGTAGTACTCAATAAATCAACCACCAATCTGTTTAACCTGCTCGAAAATCTGTTGGAATGGGCACGAATGCAGCGGGGTATAACCATTTTTGTTCCTGAATCATTTTTGTTGTTGGAAAAAATTAATGAATGTATACTACCGACAATTGATTCAGCCCACCGCAAGAATATTGAATTGCTTCTGAACATCCCGGATACAATGCAGGTGTGCGCAGATGAAAGAATGTTTGAAGCATTGGTAAGAAACCTAACTTCCAATGCAGTGAAGTTTACGCCAAAAGGCGGAAAAATCATTGTTTCAGCCAAACCTTCGGATAATAATTTTATAGAAATCAGCATTCGTGATTCAGGAATTGGAATGAATAAAGAAATGATTGACAACCTGTTCAAACTTGATGAACTGTCGGGTCGTAAAGGTACGGAAGGAGAACCCAGTACCGGCTTAGGTTTGATTATCTGCAAGGATTTCATTGAAAAGCATGGAGGCAGGATATGGGTTGACAGTGAGGAAGGAAAGGGAAGTACATTTTATTTCACTTTAAAACAATGACCAAACCCATGGAAAATCTACCAAATCTTCTGATTGTTGATGATAATCCAGAGCAGCTGGCATTTTTTGCAACGATTTTGAATAAGCTTAACGTCAATCTTATCATTGCGGCATCGGGTTTTGAGGCCCTCGAAAAAACAAAGGGAACAGAGTTGGCCCTTGCAATTATTGATGTTCGCATGCCCATCATGAATGGCTATGAACTTGCCCTGAAGATGCTTGAAGTAAGATCGGGGGAGAAGGTTCCCATCATTTTTCTTACAGCAAGTCATATCAACGAAACTCAGGTATTTCAGGGATATAGTACAGGCGCTGTCGATTATATCTTCAAACCGGCAGATAACCAGATTTTACTGTGCAAAGTCAATGTGTTTCTTGATCTTTTCAGTCAGAAACAAACCATTCTCAGGCATGTAGCCGACCTGAAATACATTGCTGATGAATTAACAAAAGCCAATGTGGCTCTTAAAAAGAAAACAACAGAGCTTGAACATTTTAATAATCTGATGGTTGGCAGAGAGATGAAAATGATTGAACTCAAAAAGGAAATAAACGAACTTTTAAAAAAATCGGGAGAAACGGAAAAATATATCATTCATAAATGATGCGAAAACTTCAATTGCTTTTATACATATTTATTTCTCTGACGGTGGTTTCGCAGGATCCTGTTTTATGGCCTGGCCGGTTCTTCAAAGGATATTCAAAAACAATCAAAGGCGGAGGGTTTCAATACCATTCTCCACAACCGGATATAACTTCTTCACTCCTGCTCCGTTCTATTGATTCAGTACAATATATTGAATGGGAAACGGAACCTGTTGTAATCGATGATACAAGGCATTCGGTAAACCTGATGTGGGTTTTTGGTATCGATGCGAATACCGACAGCCATAAGTTTAAGTTATATGTCAACGGAAAGTACTGTCTCACCTTCGCCAATCCTCTAACCTCGGAATTGAAACCATGGCAGGCCGATGGGATCAATGGCTGCTGGTTGCTATTCAGAACCACCATGCTTGATAAATATGGCGATCCGATGGGTTATGCACAACTTAACCTGCCGGGTTCCATGATTGCCAATGGGAAACCGCAGGTTATTCGGATCGTTGGCGAATCGAAGGAGAGCCGCTCCTGGTACATGACATTTGAAGCGGGAGTTGAGGAAAAACTGACTGTCAGGCAAGTTCCGGCTTTGGTCAGGGCTGAACAAGGGAATGTTATCCCGGTGTTATTCCAATTTGTTCACCTTGGCGAACCGGTCAAAGGCACCCTTGGAATAAATGACCTTGATATGCCCTTCACCCTCGAAACCGGCTTTAACGAAGTCAAAATCCTGCTTCCTGAAAATACGGCTCAGGGAGAGCATTCAGTAATGATTACTATTCACGGAGAAAAGCCGGTTAGCAGAACTTTCACGATTTCACCATTTCGCCATTTCACCATTTACCTCGTCCAGCACACCCACACCGATATTGGCTACACCCGCCCGCAAACGGAGATTTTACCTGATCATTTACGATATATCGATTACGCGCTCGATTTTTGTGATCAAACCGACGCACTTCCTGATGATGCCCGTTTTCGCTGGACTTGCGAAACTTCATGGGCTGTAAGAGAATACCTGAAAACACGACCGGCATCACAAGTTGAACGTCTCAAACGTCGTGTTACCGAAGGAAGGATTGAGCTTACAGGCTTATTTCTAAACTCTTCCGACCTGGCTGATGAGACGATGATTGCTGCCACCCTCAGGCCTGTTAGTGAATTTCGAAAACTGGGATTTCCTGTTAAAGCTGCCATGCAAAGCGATATCAATGGGGCGCCATGGTGTTTAACCGATTATCTGTCGGGTGCGGGAATTGAATACCTGAACATGGCGCAGAACACCCACCGGGCAGAAAAACCTTTTAATAAACCTACCACCTTCTGGTGGGAATCACCCTCCGGAAACCGCATCATGGTCAACAGGCCCGAACATTACATGTGGGCCAACAGCCTGGGAATATTGAGCAACAGCGAAACCTTTGGAAAGGGGCTACTTCAGCATTTGCAGGAAATAACTGAAAAAGGATATCCTTACGACCATTATGCCATCCAGTTCAGTGGATACCTTACCGACAATTCCCCGCCATCTACAACCGCTTGCCGGCTTGTTGATCAATGGAACCAAACGTATGTATGGCCAAAATTGAGACTGGCAACGATTTCAGAGTTTATGGATTATATGAAAAATAACCATGCCTCCGAATTGCCCGTGATCCGTGGCGCATGGCCCGACTGGTGGATGGATGGTTTTGGATCGGCTGCCATGCAAACCGCTTATGCCCGAATGGCTCACGCCGACTATATAGCCAATGAAGGCCTGATGACCATGGCCACCATCATGGGGGCTCCCCAAAATCAGCCGGTTCAGGATTTGCAGACACAAATCACCGATGACATTGCTTTTTATGATGAACACACTTTTGGGGCAGCAGAAAGCATCACCGATCCGTTGTGCGAAAACAGCGTGGTGCAACTGGGTGAAAAGGAATCCTATGTTTGGAGTGCAGTGAAGAAAAACCGCATTTTGCGCGAAGAGGTCATGGGACAGGTCCAACCCTTTATTCCAAAGGCCGAGGTGCCAACCATCGCTATTTTCAATACCTTGAACTGGATCCGTTCATCGAATGCCATGATTTACATTGATCATCAACTCCTTCCCCGGGATAAAAAATTCAGGGTTCTGGATGTCGATGGCCAGTCAATGGCAATTCAACCTGTTTCAACCCGTGAGGAGGGAACCTGGTGGATGCTTCACGTCAAAGATGTGCCAGCCCTGGGGTACCGTTTATATCGAATTGTGGTTGAACCTGAACCCAGGGATAATCCGCAGGAAAAACCTTTCAGCG
>JBAXFM010000091.1:0-17462 GCA_037139855.1 Bacteroidota bacterium | reverse complement strand
ATTAACAGATAAATCATGGCAGGGTTGGTAACTTGCGTAAGAAGCTTTCTCATATAAGTCTGAAATTGAAGGGGCAAAAGTACACTTTTTTTTTCAAACAACTTCTCCCAGCAAAGTCGCAGAAGTTGCGCCGGTAATTTTTACCATTACATATGTTCCCGGGCCCGATTGTGTTTTGGTGAAAACAGCGACTTTGTTGTGTGTGTTTCTCCCAAAATACTGGTTATCTGATCGCTTAGATTTTCCCTCGACCAAAACTTCAAATGTTTTCCCAACATCCTGCTGGTTGCTGGCCAACGACAATACCTGTTGCAGGTCAATGATTTCCTTGAGCCTGCTGTCTTTAATATCTTCCGGAATGTTGTCACTCAGGGTATCGGCCGCCAGGGTTTGAGGTCGCTCAGAATATTTGAACATAAATGCGGCTTCATAACCCACCCAATTCATCAGGGAGAGTGTATCGAGATGATCATCTGCCGTTTCATCACAGAATCCGGTGATGATATCGGTGGTAATGGCGCATCCCGGAATAATTTGCCTGATACACCGGATGCGTTCCTGATATTCCTCCCGGGTATATTTGCGGTTCATCAGGTTGAGCATGTGGTTGCTCCCCGACTGCACAGGCAGGTGAATGGCCTTACACAGATTATGGTTTCGCGCGATGGTTTGAAGCAGTTCAATGGAAATGTCTTTGGGATGAGAGGTGGCAAACCTGAAGCGCATCAATGGATTTACGGTGGCAACCTGTTCAAGCAAATCTGCAAAGGTGATGGTATGATCACCGGTTTTCCAGGCATAAGAGTTTACGTTTTGCCCGAGCAGGGTAACTTCCCGGTATCCTTTTTCAAACAGGTCGCAGGTTTCACGTACAATGGAAGCCGCATCCCGGCTGCGTTCCTGCCCTCGGGTGGAGGGTACCACACAATAGGAACAGTAATTTTCGCAACCCCGCATGATCGAAATAAAAGCAGATACGCCATTTGAATCAAGCCTTACAGGGGTAATGTCGGCGTAGGTTTCATCCAGCGATAATATAGTATCAATGGCCCGCTGCCCTGTTCCAACCTGCTCAAGGAGGGCCGGAAGATGCCGGTATGAATCGGGACCAGCCACCAGATCAAGCAATTGTTCTTCTTCCATCAGGGCGATTTTGGTGCGGTCGGCCATGCAGCCAAGCAATCCAATCAGCAATCCGGGTTTCTTTTTACGCAATGATTTGAAATACTGTAACCTTTTTCTGACCCTGTCCTCCGCATTTTCGCGGATAGAACATGTATTTATAAAAATAATGTCTGCCATCATCATATCTTCGGTGTAATCATATCCGTTGTCCTTAAGAATCGATGCGACAATTTCACTGTCAGAAAAATTCATCTGGCAGCCGTAGGTTTCAATGTATATTCTTTTGTCTGGTGCCATGCACGCGTTGTATTTACTTGTTGGAAAGGGTGTTCAGAACGGCACAGAACCTTAGTTCTGATGGCCGGTAAAGCATAAAAATGAGGTGCAAAGGTAAGGATTAAGTTAATTGTCTTACTTTTGCACCGGATTTTGAGCATTATAACAAGGTATCTGAATGACAAAGAACTTAGTAATTGTTGAGTCACCGGCCAAGGCCAAAACCATTGGCGGGTTTCTGGGGAAGGAATATACAGTAAGGTCATGCATGGGGCATGTGGTAGATCTGTCGAAAAAAGATCTTGGCGTTGACATTGAAAACGGTTTTATTCCCAAATATATCATTTCACCGGAGAAAAAGAAGGTGGTTGCGGAACTCACCAAACTTGCCAGGGAATCAGAATGGGTTTGGCTGGCGTCTGACGAGGACCGCGAAGGAGAAGCCATCTCGTGGCATCTGATCGAAGCGCTGGGTCTGGATGAAAGTAAAACCAAACGAATCGCTTTTCATGAAATAACAAAATCAGCCATTCAGGAAGCCATTGAGCATCCCCGGAGCATTGATAAAAATCTGGTTGATGCCCAACAGGCACGCCGGGTACTCGACCGTCTCGTAGGATTTGAGCTCTCCCCCTTGCTTTGGAAAAAGATTAAACCCTCCCTTTCAGCCGGTCGGGTTCAGTCAGTTGCAGTTCGCCTGATCGTTGAGCGGGAAGAAGAAATTAAAAGTTTCCTTAGTACTTCTGCCTTTCGGATTGCAGGGGACTTTATGTTGAAACATGGGAATAAGGTCAGTTCGGTGAAGGCAGAACTGAACAAACGTTTTGTCAAAAAAGATGACGCTGTTGCTTTTCTCAGGAAATGCATTGATGCCCGATATACCATTGAAGAGGTAGATACCAAACCTGCGAAAAAATCGCCTGCTCCACCGTTTACTACCTCCACACTTCAGCAGGAGGCCTCACGTAAACTTAGTTTCTCCGTTGCCAACACCATGCGTGTGGCGCAGGAACTTTATGAATCGGGACTCATTACCTATATGCGTACCGACTCAGTTAACCTTTCGGATATGGCGCTTGCAATGTCACGTACTGAGATTACCGCCACCTTCGGCTCCGAATATGTTAAAACACGCAAATTCGCCACGAAGACCAAAGGCGCTCAGGAGGCTCATGAAGCCATCCGACCGACTTACATGAGCAATAAAACCATTGAGGGAGACAAATCGCATAAGCGATTGTATGAATTGATATGGAAACGTACCATCGCCTCCCAAATGGCAGATGCGGAACTGGAAAAAACCAATGTCACCATCGGAGTTTCAACAGCAGTTGAAAAGTTCATCGCTAAAGGCGAAGTAATTAAATTTGACGGTTTTCTGAAAGTTTACATGGAATCAACCGACGAAGACGAACAAAATGGGGAAGAAGGAATGTTGCCCCCGATGAGCGCAGGGGAAAAACTCGACCTGAACGAAATGACTGCCCAGGAAAAATTTACCCAGCAGCCATTCCGCTATACCGAAGCCATGCTGGTTAAAAAGCTGGAAGAACTTGGAATTGGCCGCCCTTCAACGTATGCCCCAACCATTTCAACGATTCAGAAAAGAGAGTATGTTGTCAAGGAAGACCGTCCTGGTGTTCTGCGTGCTTACACGTTGATTACCTTAAAAAAATCGGCAATTACGGAGGAGGTAAAGGCAGAAAATGTCGGATACGAAAAGGCAAAACTATTCCCTACCGATATCGGAACCCTTGTGAACAGTTTTCTGGTACAACATTTTACCAATATCCTCGATTACAATTTCACGGCCAATGTGGAAGAGGAATTTGATGAAATCGCCGAAGGAAGAATGGTTTGGAACCAGATGATCAAAGAGTTTTATTTCCCTTTTCACAAACAGGTTGAAGGCACGCTCGAAAATACAGGAAAGGTTAGCGGGGAAAAACTTCTTGGAAAAGATCCTAAGAGCGGCGAGAATATTTTTGTAAAAATTGGCCGTTACGGCGCCATGGTTCAGATGGGAGATGCTGACGCAGAAGCCAAACCAAAATTTGCCTCTTTGAAAAAAGGACAAAGCATCGACACCATCTCACTTGAAGAGGCACTGGAGCTTTTCAAACTTCCCCGGACACTGGGTGAATTTGAATCGGCCGAGGTGGTTGTTGCAACCGGCAGGTTTGGACCATATATCCGTCATCAGTCACTCTTTTACTCACTGCCGAAGGACGATGATCCGCTTACGGTAGAACTCGATCGTGCCGGTGAGATCATCCTGGCCAAACGGCAGGCCGATAGTCAGAAAATTGTTCATGAATTCAGGGAGGATAAATCCCTCATTCAGGTTCTGAACGGCCGTTATGGCGCTTACATCGCCTGCAACAAGGAAAATTATAAGATTCCCAAAGGGAAAGACCCTAAAACACTGACCATGGAAGAGTGTAAAAAAATCATGGCCGAAACTCCGCCCTCAAAATCAAAGACAAAGAGCAAGGCAGGAAAGAAAAAGTAGGCCGGCAAACTCCGGTTACGGTTTCTTAACTATTTCAACACGCCTGTTTTTTGCTTTGCCGTCTTCCGTTCTGTTATCGGCAACCGGTTTTTCCTGTCCCCAGCCCTTGGCAGACATTCTTGTTTTATCTATTCCCCTGGCAATGAGTGCATCCATCACCGACTTGGCCCGGCTGTCGGAAAGTTTTTTGTTACTCACCGCATCCCCAACGTTATCGGTGTGGCCTTCGATGCTGATTTTAAGGGCTAAATCGATTTTCATTAACTCATAAATCTGATCAATGATTGGGAGCGATTCTTTCTGAATGGTCGATTTACCGGTTTCAAAAAGAATATTCAGGGCAATATAACCATCCTTATTCAGCGCATCCAGCATATCATTCGCGGTAATTTCCTGCTTCATCTCCTCCAGTTCAAACACATTCAGGATGATATCGCTATTGTTGGTGGCGGCAACTTTTATTCTGTATTGTTTTCCGCTTTTATTCAATTCATAGCATCCCAAACCATCGTATTCATATATTTTTTTACCACCGGCTTTTAAAACAGCATTTGCATAGTTTCTGACGATTTGCAAATAACTTGGCACTGTTTTGCCTGATTCCAGATTAAAAATGTACCATGCGTAGGTAAGATTGCCTTCCAACTTTACATCTTCACCCTTGCTGTTATAAAAATCGAGGCTGTTGTAGTTTTGCGTACATTCTGAAATATAATATCCCGGCATGCGTGAGAACAGCGGATGATCTTTGCAGCCCTCAGCGTCCTGTGAAAAGCCTGCAGCAATTCCCCCTCAGCAGGAATGCGATCGTCAAAATCAGTTTATTCATCTTTTTGGTTTTTGCAAATGAAGGTTATTTGAAATGTTCAAAAAAATCAGGGTGCAAATATACAGGTTCCTGTAAAATGAATGACAATGTTGATAAATCCCTGTTGACATCTGCCCGCATTGTGTATATTTGTTCTTGGATTTTGACAAAAGGAATGGTGCATGGATATTTCAGCATTTTTTGAACCGCTCGACCTGAATGAATTTCCCGGCAGCGGAGAAACAACCGGACAAGTCAGACTTGGTAATATCATTGGCTTTCATACAGAGGCCGAAGGTTTACCCGATTATACCGCTTGCAATATTGCGCTGATTGGTGTAACCGACGACCGCCGGGCAGTTGGCAATGAAGGTTGCGGATTGGCTCCCAATGCCATCCGAAAGTTCCTTTTCAAACTGAATGTTGGCCCGTATCCAATCAAAATGGTTGATCTTGGAAATCTGAAAATAGGATTTTCTGTTTCCGACACCTATTTTGCCTTGAGTACGGTGGTGGCTGAAATGATTGAGAACAATGTACTTCCGGTCATCCTTGGTGGAAGTCAGGATATGACGTTTGCCAATTACCAGGCCTATCAGAGCCTTGGCCAGATTATCAACATTGTGGCGGTAGATCCGATGTTTGATCTCGGAAGATCTGAAGAGGAACTCAGCGCTCAATCTTACCTGAGCAGCATCATCCTGCATCAGCCCAATTATCTGTTCAATTACGCCAACATCGGGTACCAGACATACTTCATCGACCAGGATGCGCTGAAGCTGATGAAAAACCTCTTTTTTGACACCTATCGTCTGGGGATTGTACGCGAATCGCTCGAAGATGTTGAACCCATCGTGCGCAACGCCGACATGCTTACCTTCGATGTTTCTGCCATCCGCAATTCCGATGCGCCGGGTAATGGGAACGCTACCCCCAATGGTTTTTATGGGGAAGAGGCTTGCCAGATTGTGCGCTATGCAGGATTAAGCGATAAACTGACCTCTATTGGATTTTACGAGGTAAATCCGAGATACGATAAAACCGGTCAGACTGCCCACCTGGTTGCACAGATGATCTGGTATTTTATCGACGGCTACTACAACCGCGCTCACGATTTCCCGTTCAAAAACGAAGAAGATTATCTGAAATACCGCGTCAGCATCCGGGATCACAAGGAAGAGATTGTTTTTTACAAGAGCAAAAAAACCGACCGCTGGTGGATGGAGATTCCGTTGCCTGCCGAGCAACGCATCAAATATGAAAGACACTACCTTGTGCCCTGTTCCTATAAAGATTACCAGATCGCCTGCGAAAACGACATCCCCGACAGATGGTGGATGGTATATCAGAAGCTGATGTGATTTAGGGTGGGGCTTTTTATCCCAGCCTTTCAGGGTTTGCTGTCAGAAAACTTTTCCAGCCGGTAAATTTCTTTCCGGTTTCGGGCCGGCCATTTTGAAAATAGTGGCAAACCGCAGCGGCAAGCCCGTCGGTGGCATCCAGCGTGTCGGCTTCAAAGGGTATCTGAAGGAGATGGACCAGCATGGCAGCCACCTGCTCTTTGGAGGCTGCTCCGTTACCGGTAATTGACTGCTTTATTTTACGCGGGGAATACTCGAAGATCGGGAGCGATCGCGACAGCGCTGCTGCAATGGCTACGCCCTGGGCACGACCGAGTTTTAACATCGACTGAACATTTTTCCCGAAGAATGGCGCTTCGATCGACAATTCATCCGGATGATACTGCTCAATAAGGGAAATCATCCGCTCAAAAATAATTTTAAGCCGTAAAGGATGGTCGTCGTATTTGTTTAATTTTAGCACGCCCAAAGCGAGCATGGTGATTTTATTCCCGGTAACACTGATAATGCCATAACCCATTACGGTCGTTCCCGGGTCAATCCCTAAAATAATGCGTTCGGTGGCCATACTTGAAATGAAAAATCTGTCAAAAATACAGAAAATAATGAACCTGCTGATCCAGCTGGTCATCTTTATAGGTACTTGTCTCTACATCTACCACCAGGTGTTTAACAAAACCGACCTGCCCGGGCTGCTCAACACGCTTGAAGAAAATTTGTTGAACCCCCGATTTGAGCGGGGTCTTTTACTTGTATTTTTTATGATGCTGGTCAACTGGGGCCTTGAAGCCTATAAGTGGAAATACCTGATAGGTAAAGTTGAAAAGGTGAGCTTTTTCAAGGCTTTTCAAGCGGTACTCACCGGTATCAGCATTAGCTCATTCATCCCAAACCGGGTAGGGGAGTTCTTTGGGAGGATATTTATCCTGAAAACAGCCAGCCGGATTGAAAGCATTCTGATTACAGTGGTTGGCAGCATCAGCCAGCTTCTGATCACAGTCATTCTGGGCTCGGTCGCCCTGCTTGTTTTTATCCCGCTTTATTTGTCCGGGGTTGTTTTTAGCCATGGGTACCTCTATTATTGCCTGTTCATGCTTGTCTTAACCCTTGATTTTTTACTGCTGGCCCTGTTTTTCCAGCTTTCTTTCCTGGCCACCCTCAAGGAACGGATCCTGCGGAACGGGCTAAAGCGCTTCCGGAAATTTTTCAGGGTTTTTGCTTTCTACCATAACCGAGAAATGGTCACGGTGATGCTGTTGAGTCTTACCCGTTATCTTGTTTTTTCTACCCAGTTCTACCTCCTGCTGCTATTGTTTGATGTGAGGGTTCCCTATCTGAATGCACTGGTTTTAATCGCCCTCATCTATCTCATCATGGCTATCATCCCAACCATAGCCCTTACCGAACTGGGCATCAGGGGGTCGGTGGCATTGTATATTTTTGGTCTTTATTTCGGGCAGGTTTTCCCGGCAACCGGAATAAACAATGTGGGGATATTTGCTGCCTCCACCCTGTTATGGATGATCAATCTGGGGATACCTGCCGTGGTTGGTATCATATTTGTTTTTCGCCTGCGGTTTTTCAGAAAAAACATTGTATGATGAGACCTCAGGAAATCTACGCCCTTGCGCTTATACTGTTTATGGCCCTTTACGGAACCATCATACTCGTTTTCACGGCAGGGTTGATCGTACTGAAAAAGCGAAAGCGATCCAGGCTACTTCTTCCTGCATGGTTTGTTTCTGTCATTATCCCGGTTCGCAATGAAGAAAGTAACATTCTCCGGATATTGGAGGAAATCCGTGGTCAGAATTTTCCGGTAAAGCGGATGGAGGTTATTGTAACCGATGACTTTTCTGAGGATGCCACGCTGGACCTGGCCAACCGGTTTGCACAGGAACATCCGGGATTTCCGTTAAAGCTGGTTTATCCCTCACACACTGATCCGGGCAACCCGGGTAAAAAGAAGGCCATTGAAAGAGCCGTCCTAAAGGCACAAGGAGAGATTTTACTTTTTACAGATGCCGATACCATCCGGGGATCCCGCTGGATCTCATCCATGGTTTCCTGTTTCCGGGCCCCAATTATTCAGATGGTGATGGGGCCGGTATATTTCAATCATAAGAAAAACCTGTTGCAAAAAATTCAATCACTGGAATTCATGGGACTGATGGGCACCACCGCCGGAAGCGCTGCACTGGGTTATCCGGTGATGTGCAACGGCGCCAACCTGGCTTACAAACACGCAACCTTTCTTCAAACGGGCGGTTTCAGAGGAAACCAACGCTATGGCTCCGGAGATGATCAGTTTATGATGAGTGCGATCAGGAAAATATATGGGAAAGATTCTGTGATGTTTAATCTTGATAAAAGGTCGGAGGTCGGTACAGAGGCTGAAGCCACCCTTGCTGGTTTCTTCCAACAGCGTATCCGCTGGGTTTCAAAGTCCAGGGGCTACCGCGATCCGGTTGTTTTAGCTGTAGGGATCATTACCTATGTCACCCATCTGCTGTTGCTGTCCGGAATATTGCTGGGCTTTTTAATTCCAATGCTCCTATCCCTATCCCTTTTACTTTGGGTTGCAAAAATATTGGTGGAATACCCAATGGTTTGGCTGATGAGCCGGTTTTTTGGAAAGCATCGCCTGACCGGATATTATTTACCTGCGCAGATTTTCCAGTTGGTTTATGTTCCTCTGGCGGGTATGTTGGGATTGTTTTTGCCATACAGGTGGAAAGGAAGAAAAGGATAACCGGGGAATTACTGGTTTTTAAGCAGAATTTCGGCAGCAGCAAGATCATAGGGATGTGTGATCTTCAGGTTGACCGGGTCTCCATCAATCAGGTTGATTGTTTCGCCGATGCTTTCTGCCACCGTTGCATCGTCGGTAAAATTTACCCTGTATTCCTGCTCATATGCTTTTTTGATGACGGATACCTGGAAAACCTGGGGGGTTTGGACGATACGCAGGACCTCACGCTTCAGCGTGAGGCTATGCGTGTCCTCCGTGAGGATTCTTACCGACTCCGTGACCGGGATTACCGGAATACAGTTTCCCTGTTCTCCGGCTGTCAGAAAAGCAGCCTGGATAAGCGAAACCGAAATCATGGGTCTGGCGCCATCGTGGATGGCAACCAAACCGTCGCCCTCAATCACCGAAAGTGCATGCTGAACCGAATGAAACCGTGTTTCCCCACCCGAAATAAGTTGATGGGGCAGCGAAAAAGCATACTGATCACAGAGGTTTTGCCAGGCAGTGAATTGGTTGGCAGGCAATGCCACAATTAAGGAGATTTCGGTGAATGCCTGAAAAAAAGCTTCGATGCTGTACATCAGCATGGGTTTTCCTCCCAGGATGAGGAACTGCTTCGGAATACCGGAGTTCATGCGGGTTCCCACGCCACCGGCAACGATAATCGCAAATTTTTTCAATAACTAGATGATGAGCATCGGGTTGCCGTAGGTGAAGAACTTATATTTTTTGTCAATGGCAACTTCATACGCTTTCATAAGGAGGTCATATCCGGCGAATGCTGCAACCATCATCATCATGGGCGATTGTGACATGTGCAGGTTGGTAATCATCGCATTGGCGATGCTGAATTCATACGGCGGGAAGATGAATTTGTTGGTCCAGCCGCGGTAGGGTTTCAGCGTTCCTGCAACGGTTACAGATGATTCAATAGCTTTCATGGTGGTTGTACCAACGGCCACAATGCGTCCTTTGCGGGCCATGGAACGGTTTACGATTTCGGCTGCCTCAGGTTCAATGATCATCTCCTCTGAATCCATTTTGTGCTTGGTTAAATCTTCCACATCGATGGTGCGGAAGTTGCCGAGCCCGAGGTGCAGGGTAATTTCGGCGAAGGAAACACCCTGTAATTCGAGGCGTTTCATAATCTCCCGGCTGAAATGCATCCCGGCGGTTGGAGCCGCCACTGCGCCTTCATGCTTGGCAAAAATGGTTTGATACCGCTCTTCATCTTCGGAAGTGGCCTGGCGGTTATGAATTTTGGGCAGCGGGGTTTCGCCCAGCCGCTGGATGGTTTTTTTAAACTCATCGTAAGGCCCGTCAAACAGGAAACGAATGGTACGGCCACGTGAAGTTGTATTGTCTATCACCTCTGCCACCAGGGAATCATCGTCGCCGAAATATAATTTATTGCCGATTCTGATCTTACGCGCAGGATCAACCAGCACATCCCAAAGGCGTGATTCACGGTTCAACTCACGAAGCAGAAAAACTTCGATTTTTGCTCCTGTTTTTTCCTTTTCCCCGTAAAGCCGTGCCGGGAAAACTTTGGTGTTGTTAATGATAAAAACATCACCATCACCAAAATAGGTCAGGATGTCTTTGAACTGCGCATGTTCGATGGTTTGCGTCTTGCGGTCAAGCACCAACATGGGAACCTCGTCGCGATGTTTCGACGGGTGATTGGCGATCAGTTCAGGGGGGAGGTGGAAGCGAAACTGGGATAATTTCATGGTATTCTGCCGGTTAAAAAGGGCGGCAAAGGTAATGATTTATTAGATGTTTGTCAAGTATTTTTATAATGAAAAAGATCCAATATCTGTTCTCCGTTGTCAATTTCAAGATGATGTGCATGAATCCCGGCCTTTCGGGCGCCTTCCACATGCCGCAGGGTATCGTCGATGAAGAGGGTTTCGGCAGGATCCAGTCTGCTGTTCTGCAGCACATGCCTGAAAATTTCCAGCGAAGGTTTTTTGAACCCAATGCGGAAGGAGAACCAGGCTTTTTCAAACAGGGCATCAAAATCGGTGTACCCGAACTGCTTTCTGAAATTTTCGACGTAGCACAGGTAATGAATTTCATTGGTGTTGCTGAGCAGGAAGATGCGATAGTGTTTGCGCAGGTCCTCCAGCAGCCGGATCCGTGGTTGGGGAATGTCGAGCAACAAGGCATTCCAGGCATCATCAAGTTGCTGATCGGCGACCGGATTGACGAAAAACTTTTTTAATTCATCGCGGAATTGATGCGGGGCAATGGCTCCGGTTTCAAGATCTTCAAAAAGACCCGCTGAATCAGAGATTGACCGACCGGTATCGAATTTTTTCAGCCCGAGATCCATGAATGCTTTTTCGGTGAGCCTGATGTCAATGTTGCAGATTACTCCGCCAAAATCGAAGATGAGGTTTTTAATGGAATGACGAATGACGAATGACGAATGACGATTTGAGATCTTAGCCAGGTTGAGTTCCATTTGAAACCGCATTAAACAACAGTTTGCAAAAATCGTAAAAATAATCTACTTTTGCAGCCCTAACTCGTAATTCGTAATTTGTAATTCGTAATTCGAGCCGGGCCCATAGCTCAGATGGTTAGAGCAGTAGACTCATAATCTATTGGTCCCAGGTTCAAGTCCTGGTGGGCCCACATCAAAATCAACCACTTACAAGTTAAACTGTAGGTGGTTTTTTGTTTTCCGCCAGGTTGATGCCAGGTTTTGAGGAAATAACCTTACGATTGTTCAATTTACGAGAACTCAAGGATCAATCCGGGATCAATATTCAATTCGTTGTATAAACGCTTGGTCATACGCATCGATACCGGGCGTTTTTCAGTCATTATCTCACTAAAAGTAGATTCTTTTACAACCTCACAAAATGCAAAGTTATTTCGTATTATTTACAATCCAATTATACTTGATGGTGGAAAAAACGCTTACTTTGACCAGTCTTCAATGGAATTATCATCCTCCTATCTTGTTTAATTTAAGCAACGTGAAAAAAATAAACGTAAATAATGTCTACCTTTGATATCTTCAGTTTCAGGATTTTATTTTTCAGGAACCATCCCGGCTGTTCACTCCAAAGCGGTTTTATGAAAAGGCTGATTTACCTCTTGTTAATGTCTTTCCCAATATCCTTATTCGCACAGGTCGGATCATTCTAATTCCCATCCTCGGTTCAGGGTTGGCAATTTGTGGGTCAGGAGGGCTTTTCCGATGGAGAAATTAACACTCCGGGTTTCGCATTGAGTCCATCAGGGGAGCCCTATGTAGGAATTCAGGATGCAGGCGGCGCGTTTAAGGCCTCCGTTTTGAAATTTGACGATGCAAACTGGACCTACGTAGGCAATCAGGGCTTTTCTGATACAACGGCCATCCTTGTTTCCATAAAATTCAATTCGTTGGGCGAACCGGTTGTTTTAATACTTGATGGTACATTGAGTTTGACGGTAATGAAATTTAACGGAACTCAATGGGAGCATATCGGAAATCCTCAATTTACCAGGGCTGGATCCATCAGTTTTGCTATTAGCCCCACGGATGTTCCCTATGTTGCCTTCGAGGACCAGGGTGGGATCAGTGTCATGAAGTACGACAGTAATCAATGGGTTTATATTGGTCCGCGAACCTTTGTTTCTTATGCTACTCATCCATCCCTTGCCATCAGTGCATCGGGTGTTCCTTATATAGCATTTATCGATTACTTATATCTGAATGGCTGCACTGTCATGGAATTCATCAGTGGGAATTGGGTGCCTGTCGGACCACGCCCCCTGACTGCTGCTGCCGAATATGTCCAAATCCGATTCAGTCCTTCAGGAATTCTCTTCATCGCTTCTGATGGCAACCACCTTCAACAGGCCAATGTAAGGAAGCTATTAGGCGATTATTATTGGGTTACTGTTGGTGTACCGATCATTTCCGAAGGCCGCGCATTTCGGGTCAGAATCGCTTTTTCGCCATCCGGCGACCCGTATATATCTTACTCCGACTGGACAAATGAATGTTTGAGGAAAGCCACGGTTAAGAAATTTGACAGCATCTGGACTGATGTGGGTACGCGCGGATTTCCCCCCGATGAGGCCGAAGGAATCGGGATAGAAGTAAATCAGGCGGGAGTTCCCTATGTTGCTTTCATTGATTATGCCGATTCAGCCAAAGCCTCAGTCATGATGTTTGATTATCCTGTGGGGTTGCCGGCTCACGCTGCCTTTGATTTGAAAACATACCCGGATCCTGTTGAGAATATGATCAACATTGAATTCAACGCCCAAACGAACTCCGGTCGATCGATATACATTTATAATATTTTGGGGGAAAAGATATTCGAAACGGTTTTTTCAGGCAAGTTAAAAATGATTGATGCCGAAAACCTTCCTCAAGGTATCTATTTCGTAAAGGTTGTGGAAGAAGATATCTTCCGTGTGAGCAGGTTTTACAAGAAATGAACTGATTTTCTCCTGTTTTGAGGAGCCTTACATGGTGACCACTCTATGCCATTTTTTGTGGACAACATCTGTCATTTGCGTATATAAGGCTTTCAGTACCCATAACGACGAGGTTACAGGAGTTCATTGATAAAATTGGAGTGAAGGATGGTCTCTTTATCCCGGTGAAAATTCAGGAGGATTAAAGGGAGAGGAGTATTGTTTGATCCAAACGTGACATTTTTTATAGAATAAAAGGATTAACTTTGGCCAGGGTATACCTGGAAACAGTTGATTTCCCCTGGGTGATCATTTCAAAAACAGAAAAAAAGCATGAATAAACAATCGTTAAAATTAACAGATCTCGATTTCTCAGCTGGATGTTTGAAGACATTGAAGTTGAACAACATTGAATACCTGGGAGAATTAACACAGTACTCGTTCTTAGATCTGGCTAACTTCAAAGGTATGAGCCGGACGACTATATATAAGATCATAAAAATACTTAAAGACAATGACATGTCATTAAAAGGGGAGGCATTGCAAAAGAGTGAATAGATAAAATAATTGAATTGGGCCAATTTTTTGATTTCATAGCAAACATAAAGAACTTACCTGAAAAGTGAACATAACAAGTTTAAACCGGTGATTACAACAGTCGGGAATGAGATGCGGGAAACCGGAACGGAGCATTGGTTAGGTCCGAATACCTGGGCGACGAATTCGAGCGGTTTCACAGGTTTAGGCGGAGGAAGGCGGGCCAATGATTCACCCGCTTTTTACAACCTGAAGAAGTGTGGTTATTTTTGGACTTCGACTCTTTTTCAACAAAATATTTCCGAAGCAAATTACCGGGTTCTCCCCGCCAATGACTTTATATGCCCTGAAGGACATTTCCTGCGCGAATATGGCCATTCCCTTCACTGCCTGCAGGACGGGTCACAGTGAAAGGTGCTGGGAAAATTGTGAGAATGCCTTTCCGTTATTCTCATTTCACTTTGAACAGTGTATGCTAAAATAGTGTTTTCATCATTCCAGGATATTGCGAAAGTCAACAATCAGTGACTTCTTTCAATACGATATAGCATTTGAAATAGAAGAAAAGACACTAAAACTTATATTCATAATGATAATTATATTACATTTGTTGTCGTTTTAAATATAAATATCAAATGAAAGACCTGATTAAAACAGTGATTTATGATCAAAAGGGGATGGTTTGGAATAACAGGTTCATCCCTCGCAACATAGCAGCAAACATCATCACGAGCGAAGCAATTGTTGTGATATCCGGAATCAGGCGTTGTGGAAAATCAACCTTGCTAAGACAAATCAGAAATGAGAATAAGGAGAAAGACTATTACCTGAATTTTGACGATGAACGCCTGATCCGTTTTTCGGTGGATCATTTTCAGCTTTTATACGAAACGTTTATCGAATTATTCGGGGTTCAAAAAACATTTTATTTTGATGAAATACAAAATATTCCTGGTTGGGAGCGCTTTGTCCGCCGACTGCACGATGATGGCTGCAAGGTGTTTATTACAGGCTCCAATGCCTCGATGCTTAGCCGGGAGTTGGGTACGCATCTTACCGGTCGCTATATGCAAACCGAACTCTTCCCTTTTTCATTCGCAGAATTTCTTGGGCTTAAAAACTTTACCTGGAACGATAGTGATCTTTTCAGTACCGAAGGCAGGGCAACGCTGATCGGTTATTTTAACGAATATTTCACTTTAGGTGGTTTCCCTTTGTTTTTGAAAGAAAGGGACGAGGATTATCTGAAATCGTTGTACGAAAGCATTTTGTATCGTGATGTGCTCGTACGAAATAAGTTGATAAACGAAAAGGAGCTTCTCCAATTGGTTTATTACCTGGCCAGCAATGTATCAAAATTATCATCCTTCAATGGGTTGACAAAAATTGTGGGTGTGAAGAACGCCAATACGATCAGCAATTATGTGTCATTTTTGCAGGACACCTATCTGATTTTTCAGATTAGTAAATTCGATTATTCATTGAAGAAACAAATTCTAAACCCCAAAAAAACCTATTTTATTGATAATGCGCTGATATGTCGCCTGGGGTTTATGTTTTCGGAAGAAAAAGGCAGGCTGCTCGAAAACATCGTATTTCTTGAACTCCGGCGCAGAAGATTTGAAATATTTTATCATCACAATCTCCATGAATGTGATTTTATAATCAGACAGGGTAATACAATTGTTCAGGCTATTCAGGTTTGCTATTCTTTCGATTCAAACGAAACCAGACTAAGGGAGACGAAAGGACTAAGGGATGCAATGAACCAATACAGTCTCGCAGAAGGGTTAATTTTGCTACAGGATGCTCAGGAACAAACCCTTGAAGAAAATGGTAAAATAATCCGTATTATGCCGGTATGGAAGTGGTTGCTTAAATAAAAGTGGAAAAAACGTTTATTTTGACCAGCCATCACTGGTATTATCATAATCCCATCTTTTGTAATTTTAAACAACGTGAAATGGGCGGAGGGGGCTGGTTCACATTCAACTGCTACTTGACTTCCCCCTTTTTTGTTGTATATTTGGGCCACTACACCCATCGCTGTGCGAACTATGAGATGAGTTCGGCAAAAAACAACAAGCATTTTTCAATAAGCCCGCTTTATGAAAACACAATTCCTACTCATTAGTTTCCTTTTCTTGTTCGCTTGGAGCGTACAAGCCCAGGTTCAACAACACAAAGCCACCCTTCCATTTGGTACTGAACAAATCGGCCGCATTTTCAACCCAACGCAGTCAAGATTCAAACCTAACCACATGGTGGTACCTGCGAAACGGAATATGTTCGATTCATCGGGCTATGTATGGAAATGGGATACGATCATGTGTTACAACGTAGCTTCGGGTGCCAACCCGTTTCAACGCGCTACCCGAACCTATAATTCATTTGGCGAGCAACTGACTATTTTATATGAGCGTCGGCTGGGCAGTTTAGCCTGGGAAAATTATGCCAGGGAAGCTGATGCGTATGATTCAGCAGGCAATTGGGTGTACCAGTTACAGGAGGTCTGGCTAAACAATGCATGGGTGAATTATCAAAAACAGGAGTTCGTCTATAATGCAAACGGAGACCAGGTGGATTGGAAACGTGTGTTCTGGGATTCAACGGCATGGGATAATGGATGGCACTATTCCTGGCACTTTGATGCAAATGGATTAAATGATACCTGTATGTTCCAGCAAGGGCAAGACAGTCTGTGGGTGAACCAATGGCTCTGGATTCCTACATACGATGGAAATGGTTATATTGCAAGTGTTTTAACCTACACATGGATAAACAATGGATGGGAGGTTACCTCTCGTGATTCCAGTACCTATGATGCAAATGGCAACCATCTTACCTACCTGAGACAAAATTGGATCAATTCTTCGTGGGAGAACACTTATTTTCAAACAAATAGCTGGGACACTGCCGGAAACTGTCTTTCAGTGTTGTATCAATTGTGGCAAAACAACGCATGGGAAAATAACCAATACAATGTTTATACATATGATCCGGCCGGAAACAAGGTCATGGAGATATGGCAAAACTGGTCTAACGGAGCCTGGGTGAACGGCCATCGCATTCTTTATGATTATGATGCCAGTATTAATTTGCTATCGGAAACTTCCCAGGATTGGGTCAATGCTGCCTGGCGGAATGCATACACAACCCAATATACCTATGATTCATGGGGAAACTCACTGACTGCGAAGGTTCTGAAAGGGTTTAACGGCTGGCAACCTTATGATGGAGGTCTTGATGTTTATGCCAATCATGAGCGGGATTTGGTCCTGCAAGGGGAGATGTATCGATATGAAGCGGTTATAGATTCGATTTTGCTTTTTGTTGCGCCCACCAGGCCGTCCTCGGAGGTAATGCTGTTTCCCAATCCGGCCCATTCAATTGTTTATTTTTCATTGCGCGGTGCATCAACCGATCAGAAAGGATCACTAACAATGTATGATCTTCGCGGTCAGTTCATTTTAACGAAACAGTTAGTCAATGAAACAACGGGAATTGATATCAGTGGCCTGAAGCCGGGTGTTTATTTTGTGCGGTTCAGCGACAGCCGGATGACAAGAGTATTGAAATTCGTGAAGGATTAGAAGCCTTATTGCTGAAAGAGATGTTCTATTTTGGCCAGAAATCAGGTTTAACCGTACTGCCTCCTATTTTACG
>JBAXFM010000090.1:0-17465 GCA_037139855.1 Bacteroidota bacterium | reverse complement strand
TCGTAAATCACTTGATTCATTCGTAAATCACTTGATTCATTCGTAAATCATAAAATGTCCAATCGTAAATAAATTATTCGCCATGAAAAAACTCTTTACATCCATATGGAACGGTAATAAAAACGTTGATCGAAAATAGCCAACCCGCAGGAAACTATTCATTAAGTCCTACTAACAACGATCTACACTCTGGGTTCTATATCAGTCGTCTTGGTGCAGGATCTCAATCCGGATTCGTCAGTCTTGCGAAAGTAAAATAGTGTACTTTTACCTCAATGAAAATCAATATATGCTATCGCTGGTCAATCCTCCTGCTGATTCTGCTTTTCAGCGGAAATACTTTTGGTCAGCCATCAGTAAGGGATAGTCTTAGGATGCAACTTTCCAGGGAAACCAATGACACCAGCAGGATAAAGCTGCTGATTCAATTGGGATTGAACTATTTTGTTGCCGATTCAGCTAAAATCACCTGTTTAAAGGAAGCCATTGATCTTTCGGAGAAGAAAAACTTCAGATACGGCCTGATGTTCAGTCAATATTATGAAGGACTTCTGCTGGTGCGGGTCCACAGGTATGACGAAGCCATTGACAAGTACGAGCGTTGCATCGATCATTTAGATTCCCTGCATTATCCTACCAGCGATCTCCTGGGGAATCTTCGCATGTTATTCTATTTGGCTGGCAAACAACAGGAACGGTTTCGATATTTTTCAGAAAAGGTTACTTATTATAAAAGTCATGGCCTTGTTGGAAATGTTGCAATTTGTTATCACAGTATTGCAGGATATTATCTTTTACTTGCCGACTATGACAAGGCGATAGAATACTACATGCGTTCCGGCGAAGCTTACAGAACACTTGATCAAAATGAATATGACACACAATTAGCATGTATCGGGTCAGTTTACCTGGAATGGGGTAACCTTGACAAGGCAGAAGAATATCTGAAATCATCACTCAAAGATCAAATGAATGGAGAGGAAGTTCCCATGGACTTCTTTTGTAATAGTCAGTTGGGTGAAATCTATTTTATCCGTCATGATTACAAACGGGCGCTTGAATATTACTATTTGGCGAGAAGAGACTGTATGAATAAATCAGATCAGGCCATTAATTTTGTTAATTGTGCTGAGGTCCACCTTCAATTGAACGCCCGGGATAGTGCTCTATTTTATCTTGTACGCGCCGATAAAATCAGGTACCAGGAAAAGGTGAAAATCTATTCAGGCAGAGGAAAACTTGAAGTTGATTATACCTTCTACAAATATTTTCTGGCCAAAGGAGACGAAAAACGTGCCATGAAATGTCTTATTTCTTCTTTAGAGGAAGCAAGGTTGGAAAGGTATCTGCCATTTATTTTAAAATACACCAATGAACTTCATACCTTTCTTCTTAAAAAGGGAGATTCTTTACAAGCACTGCGTTACCTGATACATTATCACTTGCTCCAGGATTCTTTGAATGCCCTGAATACCCAGTCACGGATCGCAACATTTGAAATTGAACAGCAACAACAGCAAAAAGAGGATGAAATACAAAAGTTGCAAATACAAAAAACATCACAACGCAACTACTATCTTATTGGTGGCGTTTTATTATTGCTGATCGTCCTTGCAGTTCTCAGCCGCCTTCGATATAAACGCAAACGTGACAAGGAACAACTCACCTCCGATTTCAACAAACAACTGGCCCAAGCGGAAACCAAAGCCCTGCGTGCACAGATGAACCCCCATTTCATCTTCAACTCCCTCAACTCCATCAACAGTTTTGTCATCGACCAGAAACATGAGATCGCCTCCGACTACCTCATCAAATTTTCAAAACTGATCCGCCTGATCCTGGATAATTCACGGAGTGACATGATCTCCATCAACAAGGAACTGGAAACCTTAAAGTTATATATATTGCTGGAAGCAGCCAGGTTTGATGACAAGTTCAAATGTGTGTATCTTATTGCCGAAGATGTGAACACCAGTTCCATCATGATCCCGCCGATGCTCCTGCAGCCATTTGTCGAAAATGCCATCTGGCACGGCCTGATGCAAAAGGAAGGTACCGGAACCATCGCCATTGATATCAAAAAAGTGGACGAAGAGTATCTGAATATTTCCATTACAGACGATGGCATTGGTCGGGAAAAAGCGGCGGAATTAAAAAGCAAATCCGCCACCCACAAATCGCACGGATTAAAGGTTACCGCCCTTCGGATTGACATGATGAACAAACTCAATTCCACCGGAGCGAAGGTGGAAATTGTTGATTTGAAAGATGAGCAGGGTAATGCGAGGGGAACAAAGGTGGATTTGATTATCCCGTTTTAAAGGTCCTGCGCCAGGATCAACCCATTAAAATCATTAAACAATTCTGAAATCAAATAATATTGGTCAAAATTCAACGAGAGTGCCTGCTTTTCCAGAATTCGTAAATCATATTCTGTCCCTTTCTTTTTTACTTCAAACGCGGCTTTAATTCCCGGGATCACAAAATCGATCTCCTTTCCGGTACGTTTCTGGTAATAATTTACCTGCCCATGCCGCTTCAGATTGAGAAAAACAGCATTTTCGAGCAAAGCTCCTTCCGAAACGTTGCCGAAAAGGTTGAGCAGTCCATTGTCGCAGAAATAGACCTTCTTTGTACCACTGATCTCACGATCAACATTGGTCGAATAGGGGGAAATCCGGTATAAAAAATAACTTCCTTCAAGGAATGAAAGATAAGCATAGATGGTTTCACGGCTCACCCCGATTTCATGGGCGATTTTAGTGATCTCCAATTTCGATCCAACACGTGGCAGAAGCAAACGGATTAGTTCCTTTATAGCTGAAAGATTCCTGAAATCAGCCATTTGATGAATATCTTTTCCGAAATACGAACTCAGAATATCACTCAGGTGCCTGTTTTTCTGAGTTTCATTTTCCTCGGTCACCACCTGGGGAAATCCTCCGAACCGGCAGTATTCTTTAAAAAGATGATACTGTTTTTCGTATGCAATTTTATTCCTTGATAATTCTTTGTCTTTGAAAGAAAGCCCGGATTCCCTATTTACCTCTTTAAATACAAGAAATTCTGCAAAATCGAGTGAGAACAATTCAAATACAACTTTACGTCCGGCAAGACTTTCCGGGAATAGGTTTTTGAGGTAAAAACTGCTTGACCCGGTAAGGAAAAATTTAATGTCGTAATGATCATACAGGTATTTGACGGCTATTGTGATTTCAGGGCGGGCCTGGATCTCATCCAAAAATATAAAGGCTCTCCGCTCTCGTGTCAGTCCAACCTGTTTCAGGTTGTTCCATATATTATTAAAATCCTTTTCATTAAAAATTTCCTGGTCAAGGAGATTTTCCAGGTCTAGGAAAACCTTGTTGTTATCTTGAATCGAATCATAGATCATCCTTAACAAAGTTGTTTTACCTACCCTGCGCATACCCGTGACCACGACAATCTCCTTGAATTTCAACTGTTCCTCCAAATCATTTTGAATTGAACGGCGATATTGCTGTTTTCTATCCGACATATTTGTATAAATATTGTAAGTTATAATCAGGCAAATTTAAAACTTATACAGGGAAGAAACAAGGAATAAGTTCGAATTGATTATTCCGGCCTTTCTCCGACTGTTGCCAAAATTCCACCGACTACCAATTAAAACCTACCGACTACCAATTCCCGCTTTACTTTCCTTCCTTAGGTGGTTATTTTTGTTTTACTGAAACATTGTAACCATTTAACACATCCTTTCATGAACGCAATTTCCCCGCATGACCCGTGTTCAGCGCAACGCGATCGCGAGTCCTGCCGAAGGTTTAATGGTTTATTGCCTCAATTGCGGGACTAACGGCGCTTTGACCAACTTCACCAACGGATCGTGGATGACCTTTTCACCTTGCGCGATTGCCGCACCCATGGCAGGTTCTCCTGTGATGTCGCAGGGACAGATTATATGGAATTGGCTAACTGTTTCAGGGGCAGCAGGCTACAAATGGAACACCGCAGAAGATTATGAAACGGCAGTTAATATGAACACTGCCATCACAAAGACCGAAACCGGCACCATTTGCGGAACAACGTATACAAGATATGTTTGGGCTTACAGCAGTTGCGGTGAATCTGTCGCGACAACACTTACAGCTTCCGTTCCTGCCGCAGTTCCGGCAATTCCTGTCGCAGCCACGCATGTTGCCACCCAAACTTCCATTGCCTGGAACTGGACGAACGTACCGGATGCTACGGGTTATAAATGGAATACGACCGATGATTTCGCATCGGCCATTGAAATGGGAACCGCCACCACCAGGAGCGAACCCAGTCTGACTTGTGGCTCGGCTTATACACGTTATATATGGGCATACAACGATTGCGGGCATTCTGTTTCGGCAACCTTATCCCAATCAACCCTGGCTTGCTGGGCTTGCGGAATTTCCACGATGACCATTAACCACGTTGCAGGAATGGTTGCTCCGGTGACTAAAACCACAACATACGGCACAGTTACCAATATTCCCGGTGAACCAACAAAATGCTGGATTACCAGCAACCTTGGCGCTGACCACGAGGCCACGGCCTTAACCGATGACACTGAGGCATCAGCAGGCTGGTACTGGCAATTTAACCGTAAACAGGGTTATAAACATGATGGAACAACCCGAACGCCCAATACAACCTGGACAACCAGCATCAGTGAAACTTCAGACTGGGCAACAGCAAATGATCCATGCAATATCGAGTTAGGCACTACCTGGCACATTCCAACCTATACCGAGTGGGTTAATGTTGATAATAGCGGCGGCTGGATCAATTGGAATGGCCCATGGGGTTCCGGCTTGAAACTCCATGCTGCCGGGTACATGAGCTACAGCGATGGTACACTTGGCAATCGCGGTTCAAACGGCGTTTACTGGAGTAGTATGCAGAATGATGCCACTTACGGCTGGTACCTGGACTTCAACATTAGCGGCAGCTACATGGGCAACGCCAACAAGGCAGGCGGCTGCTCCGCCCGCTGTGTAAGAGACTATTAAGTTCCGTGAGCCAAGGTGGAGGTGATCAATCCGGTTTAAAATTAAGTCAAAATGCAAAAGTCAAATGTTAAATGTCAAATGTATGCGGTCATTTTGCCATTTGACTTTTGCCTTTTGACATTTGACATTTTTCCAGCCTTTTCCCCGACTATCGCCAAAAACCTACCGACTACCAAATAAATCCTACCGACTGCCAATTCCCGCTTTACTTTCCTTATCGCAGAACTTACTTTTGTTTTAATAAAATACTTGAAATCATTAAAACTGCATAAACATGAAAACAATTTTCCGACTTTTTGTTGTACTGGGATTTATGCTGGCCATCCCGGGTCTTAAAACATCTGGCCAGTCAAGCATCAGCAGCGATGGCTCCTTAGCAGATCCAAGCGCAATGCTTGATGTGAAATCGACCGCCAGCGGGATGCTGCTTCCCCGCATGACCGCAAGCCAACGAACCGGCATCAGTTCTCCTGCCAATGGATTGATTGTATATCAAACCGATGGCGTTGCAGGTTTTTATTATTTTAATGGAACCGTATGGACCTATCTTGGATCGGCCGATCATTACAGCGGCAATGTGATCGACATGGATGGAAATGCCTATCCGACCGTAAAGATCGGCAACCAGGAATGGATGGCTAAAAACCTGAATGTGACCCATTACCGCAACGGGGATTCGATTCCTTATGTGCCCGCTCCCGGCGCCTGGAGTGGTCTTTCCAAAGGGGCGTATTGCTACTATGTGAATGAACCTGCCTACTATAGCGCAATTTACGGCGCTCTTTACAACTGGTTAGCGGTGAACGACAGCCGCAATATCTGCCCATCCGGCTGGCATGTGCCAACAGATGCCGAATGGACAACGATGACAAGCTATCTGGGTGGATTGAGCGTGGCCGGCGGGAAAATGAAAGTAGCCCTGAGATGGTACTATCCCAATGTGGGAGCCTTAAACACCAGTGGTTTCTCTTCCCTGCCGGGTGGCGACCGCCATGAAGAGGGTACTTTTTATGACGAATCCATTTACAGTACCTTCTGGAGTTCAACCGAGAGCACATCCACCAATGCATGGTACTATGGCACAGAATATTACGACATAGCTGCCGGGAGGTCTAACTACAATAAGAAAGCTGGTTTTTCCGTCCGTTGTATCAGAAATTAACACATTTAAAATCACTTAACCATGAAGACAATAGTCAAAACATTTATAGTTCTTGGATTAATGTTCGTTTGCCCGGGTATCGTTTCCTATGGCCAGATCAATATCAACAACGATGGCACACCTGCAGACGCGAGCGCGATGCTCGACATGAAATCAACTACCCGGGGAATGTTGATCCCCAGGATGACCGCCAGTCAACGAACAGGCATTGCCTCTCCTGCCAATGGATTGATGGTATATCAAACCGATGGAAATGCCGGCTTTTATTTCTTTAATGCCGCCGCATGGAAATTTCTCGGCTTTGGCCCGGCAGACGGGTATAGCGGCAATGTTATCGACATTGACGGCAACGCCTATCCCACCGTAAAGATCGGCAACCAGGAATGGATGGCACGAAATCTGAGAACCACCCACTTTCGCAATGGGGATGCCATTCCTGAGGTAACTGAAAATGCCGCCTGGAATGCTCTTTCTACCGCTGCATACTGCTGGTACGATAATGATTATGCTAATTACAGTCTCATTTATGGCGCCCTTTACAACTTTTATGCGGTGAAGGATGGTCGCAATCTTTGTCCGGTTGGTTGGCACATTTCAACAGATGCAGAATGGACAACACTGATTTCCTATTTAGGAGGTGAAACTATTGCCGGAGGAAAATTGAAAGCCGATTTGTTGTGGAACAGTCCAAACACCAGCGCTATAAACAGTGTTAGTTTTTCGGCATTCCCTGGTGGCTATCGTTATCAATATGAATTATCTCCATTGTCCTTCCTTGGGATTGGTCAGGCAGGTGCATGGTGGACATCCGCCGAGGATATTCCAAACTACAGCGCATGGGTCAGGGGCATGGATTACAACAGTGGCGCAGCAACGCATTTTAATAAATATGATGTTTATGGTTACAGTGTAAGGTGCGTCAGAGATTAACCCAGCCTGCCTGTGATAGCAAGATCCGACTTTTAACAAACAAGTAAAACAATATACCATGAAAACAATTTTCAACCTTTTTATAATCATTGGCTTTATGCTAACTATACCAAATCTTCACTCATTTGGTCAGTTAAGCATCAACACCGACGGGACCGCCCCGGATGCCAGCGCGATGCTTGACGTAAAATCAACCACCTCCGGAATATTGACTCCCCGGATGACCGTTGTTCAACGAACGGGAATCGCTACACCTGCCACCGGGTTGCTGGTGTTTCAGACCGATGGAACCGCCGGCTTTTATTACTATACCGGAGTGGAATGGAAATTTCTCGGATTCGGCTCGGGCAATGGCTACAGCGGCAATGTAATCGACATGGATGGCAATGTGTATCCAACTATTATAATTGGCAGCCAGGAATGGATGGCCGAAAACCTGCGGGTGACCCATTACCGGAATGGGGATGCCATTGCACATTTTACCAGCAACATTGCCTGGCATTTGCCCGGCGGCGGGGCTTACTGCTGGTATAACAACAATGAGTCTTCGTTCAAGCTCCTTTCAGGCGCTCTGTATAACTATTACGCCGTAACCGACAGCCGGAATATCTGCCCCAATGGCTGGCATGTACCAACAGATGCTGAATTTACAACCCTTTCAGCCTACCTGGGCGGAGATGCCGTGGCCGGAGGAAAGATGAAATCAGACATCAAATGGACCTTCCCAAACACGGGCGCCACCAACGCGAATAGTTTTTCGGCACAATCGGGCGGATACCGTAATAATGCAGGTACCTTTTTGTTAAATGGCGGCTACGGGTACTACTGGTCAACCACCCCGGCTACCTCAGGCAATGCGAAACATCTCGGTCTTTATTACAGCGATCCGGTTTTGTACCGTTTCGATGGCGACCAGTTAAACGGATTTAGCGTAAGGTGTTTAAGGGACAACTAGTGTTTTTATTCTTTCCATTCTAAAAATAATCCTATGAAAACAAAATTGACATTTTATAAGATATTCCGGTATGCTATTCACGGATGCCTTCCAATAGTTCTTTTAGCACTGAGCAGTTTTAATTCCGAGGCACAAACATACATTGCCAGCGGAACAACCTTCCTGGTCAATGCAGGAACCACCGTTACGTCAAATAATCGTTTGATCATTAACAACGGGGGCGCCCTCAACGTTCAGGGAACCCTGATCTGTGATCACAACCTTGAAAACAACAATCCCGGCTACAACAGTGTCGGATCAGGGCAGGTTGTGTTTACAGGGCATTTTCACCCTTCTATTCTGGGACAAAACATATTCTCGTATCTGACAGTGAATACCAACGATCAATTTAATTTGAACGGAGTGGCTGTTGGCGGAAATACCAGGGTAAATGGCATCCTGACCCTAACCCATGGGTGCCTTGAACTGGGTAATTCTAATCTCCTGCTGGGAGCTTCAGCATCTGTGGCCGGTTCGCCTGCTTCCGCCAACATGGTCATTGCGACAGGTACCGGGCAGTTTCAAAAAATGTTTTCTACAGCCGGAAGTTTTACTTTTCCGGTGGGAGATGAAACAAACAAGATATTTAAGCAGTATTCTCCGGTTACGCTTCAATTTAACAGCGGCACCTTCGGCGAAAATAACATGGTCGGCGTCAACCTTGTGAATGCGCAATACCCCGGAACCACCACCGCTTATCTTTTACGGTACTGGAATGTCACCCAATCGGGAATCTCAGACTTTGCATGCAACGCCACCTTTCAATATCCGACCGCCGACATTATTGGCGGGGAAAGCATCATTTTCTCCTACAAGGTTGACCCCGTTCTTCCCTGGATTGCCTACAACCTGACTGATTACCTCAATCATCAACTTACGGTGCATGGCCTTTCCTCTTTCGGAACATTCACGGGCAATGTCGGAGAATATTATACGGTACCCCCCATCCGTTCATTGCAGGATCAATCCCTTGACAGTACCGGCGGCCCTGCCAATTTTTGTGCAGATGCCACCCAAAAGTTGGTGATTGCCGGAAACGGGACTTACTACAATGTACATCAAGGCGCACATGTGAACCATATTGCCGGGCAAAACATTTTGTACTTACCCGGAACAAAGGTATTTCCCGGAGGTTACATGCATGGCTATATTTCGGTGGACTTTTGCTCGCCATATGGTCTACCTGCCGCCGCAGTGAACACAGGGGTGGATGATCAAACAAATCCCATCAACGCCGACAACAGTTTTTTCAAGGTCTATCCCAACCCGACAACCGGAAAATTTACCCTGGAGCTGAAGGGGGATGCCTCTTCCGTTCAGGGACATATCGATATTTTAACCATCCTGGGCGATCGTATTTTTTCAAAGGATATGCTCCTCGAAAGAACCCAGGAATTCTCCCTCTCCGACCGGCCTACCGGCATGTATGTGATCCGGGTAACCTCCGGTGTGAATTCCAGGACTGAAAAGATTATCAAGCAGTAATTGGAAAATAAAACGTTATCCCAATGAAACATATTTTTCTCGTTTTTGTACTGTTGACAGCAATAACTTCAACAGTACTTGGTCAGGATGCCGTGAACCAGGATTTCAGCCCGCCCGACAACTCGGCGATGCTGGACGTGAAGTCAACCAATAAAGGTTTTCTGCCTCCCCGGATGACCACCGCCCAACGGAACGCCATCGGGTCGCCTGCCGAAGGACTGGTGATTTATAACACAGATCAGAAAACTTTGAATGTTTTCAACGGGACATCGTGGGGGTGGATGACTCCTTTGGTTTGCCTGCCAAACGTGACCAGTAAACTCGATGGGAAAATATACAATGCCATCGCATTCAGTTCTCAATGCTGGATTACCCGTAACCTTGGGTCCGAGCATCAGGCAACTGCCATCAACGACGCCACTTCGGCATCAGCAGGTTGTTATTATCAGTTCAACCGCAAACAGGGGTACAAGCATGATGGAACAACCGTTACCCCGGCGTGGACAATATCAGCCATCAGTGAAAATTCAGACTGGCAGGCGGCCAACGACCCCTGTAATCTTGAACTTGGCGCAGGATGGCGTATTCCAACCTACAGCGAATGGGAATATGTTGACGCCAGTGGAAACTGGAATAACGTGAACGGACCATGGAACTCTCCTTTAAAAATACACCCGGCCGGAAATATCACGCTCAATGGTTTGCTTGGACCCCGAGGTATATATGGCAACTATTGGAGCAGTACGCAATACGATGCCACCATCGCCGGTATCCTGGGTATCGCCCCCGGTTACACCAATGTTTTCTCCAACAATAAAGCCTTCGGCTTCTCTGTCAGATGCGTCAAAGATTGATTCTTTATTAGATTTTCAATCAGACATCATTTTTTGCACGAACCTTAAATAGCAACAAACCGATTTCAACCATGAAAAAAGTTTCCTTTTTTATTCTCCTGCTGACAATCAAATTCGGCCTACTCTATTCGCAGGTGGCGATCAGCAAGGACAACAGCCAGGCCGATAATTCGGCGATACTCGAGGTAAAGTCGACCACGAAAGGGTTTTTAATTCCCCGGCTGACCACCGCCGAGCGAAACGCCATTGTATCACCTGCTGTTGGTCTAATGATCTACAACACCGAGGCAAAAACCTGGAATGTGTACAATGGAACATCCTGGGGTCTGATGTCTCCGCTGGTTTGCGGCCAGCCTTTTACCGATGGCCGCAACGGGAAAGCATACAACACCGTAAAAATCGGCACCCAGTGCTGGATGGCCGACAACCTCAACATCGGAACCAGGATCAATGGTGTTAACAACCCGGTGAACGACGGGGTGATTCAAAAATACTGTTACAACGATGATGAGCTGAATTGCGATGTGTACGGAGGATTATACCAGTGGGGTGAGATGATGAATTATGCGGCTTCCAGCAGCGCCAACCCCAGCGGGCGACAGGGAATTTGTCCGCCCGACTGGCATTTGCCATCGGATGCCGAATGGTGCCAGATGGAAACCACCCTGGATGCCACTGTAAATTGTTCAGCATCCGGATGGCGGGGTACCAATGCGGGCGGGCAGATGAAAGAAGGAGGGTTAAGCCATTGGACAGCCCCGAATACCGGCGGCTCGAACGCCAGCGGATTCACTGCCCTGCCGGGAGGGTACAGGCTAAATGGCGGAGGTTTTTATGACCAGCCAAATACAGGCTATTTCTGGTCTGCCACCCAGTCAGATCCCTCCAATATGTGGAGCCAGGCCCTGAGTTATTTCAAGGCGACAGTCAACCGGTCGGCTAACCCGATGACCGATGGATTTTCAGTCAGGTGTGTTAAAGATTAATACCTCACCCCCCGGCCCCCTCTCCGCACGGAGAGGGGGATGAGGAAGTCAAAACCAAGTACCATGAAACAAATCTTTTTTATTTTTTTCCTGTTTTCAACGATCACAGGATTTTGCCAGATCGGCATCAGCGCAAACGGAAGCACCCCGGATTCTTCGGCGCTGCTGGACGTTATCGCTACCAACGAAGGATTTCTCCCGCCCCGGATGACCACCGCCCAGCGGGAGGCCATTCCCTCCCCTGCCGAGGGATTGATCATTTACAACCTCGACGATAAAACGATCAACGTTTTTGTGGGAACCGGGTGGCGCCCCCCCTCCCCGATCGTTTGCGGGAAACCATTTGTGGATACCCGCGACGGGAACAGCTACAAAACGGTACTCATCGGCGCCCAGTGCTGGATGGCGCAAAATCTCAATGTGGGGACTAAGATCAGCCTTGCGACAAGCCAGACAGACAATGGCATTTTCGAAAAATACTGTTACAACAACGACGACGCCAGATGTGCGGTTTACGGCGGATTATACCAGTGGAATGAAATGATGAACTACAGCATTTCAAGCCCCATCAATCCGAGTGGAGTGCAGGGAATTTGTCCGACAGGATGGCACCTGCCTTCGGATGCCGAATGGTGCCAGCTGGAAACATTTTTGGATGCTTCGGTCGATTGCAACATTAACGGATTGATTGGCTTTGATGTGGGAGGGCAACTCAAGGAAGCCGATACCATCCACTGGGCTATTCCAAACTTTGGCGCGACCAATGCCAGCTGGTTTACGGCGCTACCGGGCGGAATCAGGTCGGGTGGCGGCACAACCACCAACCTGAAAACCGACGGCTACTTCTGGTCGGCCATGGAGAGCTCAACCATGCTCGCATGGGGGCGTGCAGTTTCTTACAACCTCCGGCAGGTTTTCCGTGCCGACAATAATAAAAACCTGGGCATGTCATGCCGGTGTGTCAGAGATTAATAATTACCTCACCCCCCGGCCCCCTCTCCCCAGGGAGAGGGGGGGGGATGGGCGAGACAACTAACCCAAATCAAATGAAAACAATTTTCCAATTTCTCAGCAAGTATCGGTTCTCCTCGCACCCATACTCCTCCATTAGCCTGTTTTTCCTGATTTGCCCGGTAGCGTTCGGGCAGACAATCATCAAGCCCGGTACCACCATGCGTGTCAATGCCGGTTCGGAGGTGATTGCAACGCAACATTTAATCCTTGAAAGCGGAGGGTCGCTGAATAATCAGGGAACCGTGGTGTTGAAGAAGGACCTGGCCAATGGGAATCCGGCCTTCAATTCTCTTGGCACAGGCGCCATCGTGTTCTCCGGAGTTGCCAACCAGGCCATCACCGGGTTAAATGGCATCCAGGATATGACCATCAACAACACCGGCGGACTTACCGTTTCAGGGAACACCAGGGTCAATGGCATTCTGACCCTCACCAGCGGTCAAGTGCTGCTTGGAACCCATGATCTTATTCTCGGGCCTGCCGCTTCCATTTCCGGCGCTATATCAAACCCGAATATGGTCGTGGCAGAAGGTACCGGGCAACTCCAAAAGATTTTTACAGCTCCGGGGAGCTTTACCTACCCGGTTGGGGATAATACCGGATTTACAGAATACACCCCGGTAACCCTGGTATTCAACAGCGGCACGTTCGGGGCAGTCAACTATGTGGGAGTTAACCTGGTGAATGCCCAGTACCCCGGAACGGGTGTGAGTTACCTTAAACGCTCGTGGACCATTACCCAAACAGGGATTAATGATTTTTCATGCAACGCCTCATTCAAATATTCGCCTGATGACGTAGTGGGAGAAGAAAGCGATATCTACGGTGTAAAAGTAACCACATCTCCCTGGATCACTTACAATGTACTCTATAATATGGTATGGGAACTCAGAATTCACGGACTTTCATCTTTTGGCACTTTTACCGGGAACCTGGGCGATGGCATCGTACCTCCTGCCATCCGTTCCATACAGGATAAAACCGTGAGCAACAACGGCTTTGTGATGTGTGCCGATGCGACGCAGACAATGCTGATTGCCGGAAACGGAACATCCTACCTGGTGCAGACAGGCGGCAATATTACCCATATTGCCGGTCAGAATATCGTCTATTATCCCGGTACAAAAGTGGAAGAGGGCGGGTATCTGCACGGGTATATTTCGACCACTTTTTGCAACCCTTACCTGCAATACGGACCCAACGTGACTGCCGGTACCGGAGATCAGACAGTTCCTGCCAAACCGGACAATGACATTTTCAAAATTTATCCTAACCCGACCCCCGGAAAATTCACCCTTGAATTGAAGGATGATGCGGCGTTTGCCGAGGTACATGTGGATATTTTCGGTATCCTGGGCGATCGGGTATTTTCAAAAGACCTGCTTATCGACGGAAAGCAGGAATTCTCCCTTATCGACCGGCCCACCGGAATCTATATCATTCATGTGAATTCCGGCGGGAATTCCAAAACTGAAAAAATCATCAAAGAATGAGCCCACTCCGAAAAGTCTGTATAAAATGTTCGCATTCAATCTACCCACCCCCGACCCCTCCCTTTTCAAGGGAGGGGAGTAGCGCTACTATGCCAACAGCATGATATACTGTATTTTGCCTGTGAAAAGCGCTCCCCTCCCTGCCTGCAGGGAGGGGCCGGGGGTGGGTAGATTCACCCAAAACCACTTTTCGGAGTGGGCTCAAGAATAGAAACCCTTAATTCAATCTGTAACATGAAAACGATAAAAATCATTATCCCGGATTTCCTGACCATGTTATGCATGGTCTTTTTAGTATCTCTCAGCCACAAGGCTGTTTCGCAACAATCATCAGGCATGCTCATTTGCAGGATCTGCCCGGAGTATGATAAGCTGATAACACCTACTACAGATTGGAAAATAGATACGGGTTCGCATGTTGCAAGCGGATGTAAGTCTTACAGGATACCGGTTACAACCGGCAACCGTTATATCTTTAAAACCGGTTGCGGCGATGGCGCTTCGGCAAATTACGACACCTATCTTGAATTGAACAACTACCAGAATTGTTCCCAGATTACTTACAACGACGATGGTTGTGAACTCAACCGTTCAAAAATAGAATATACCGCCGACTTTACAGGCTATGTTTATTTAAAAGTAAAAGGGTTCGGATCGGCCTTTGGATTTTATTCCCTGGCGTACAAGTATCTGCCACCCTGTATTGGTTGTCCGGGCTTTGATTATGAGATCACCCCTGTCGCGGCATGGACCACCCATTCCGCCTCCATTACCGCCAATGGATGCAGGATCTACAAATTCAGCGCAACCCTGGGAACTTCCTATACCTTTAAAACCGGATGCGGAGACGGGGGGACATCCAATTTCGATACTTTTCTTGAACTTGAAAATCCAAATTGCGCGGCCCTCGCCTTTGATGATGACGCCTGTGAGTTTAACAGGTCAAAAATAGAGTGGGTTGCTCCCTATTCCGGTATTTTTTATCTGAAAGTTAAGGGGTCATCAGGCGCTTCATTCGGAACCTATACACTGGCATATGCAACCTGTATCACGCCAGGTCATCCGGGGACCATTATCGGTAACAATAACCCATGCTTTTTATCATCTCAAACATACACGGTGTTGAATGTACCCGGTACGACCTATACATGGACTTTTCCCCCGGGATGGATTGTGACTTCAGGCGGCAACACCAATTCTGTTACAGTCACGGTTGCCGGAGAGATCCCCGGCGATATTCAAGTTACCCCGACCAATGGATGTGGCAGTGGCCCCACAAGTACAGGGTACGGCGTAACACCGAAATACGCCCCTGGCCCGGCCGGCGATATTACCGGTTCAACAACCCCCTGCCAGGAAACATCACAGGTTTACAGTGTGGTCAATGTACCGGGCGTCGCCTATACCTGGACCTTCCCTCCGGGCTGGATCCAGACATCAGGAGGAACGACTAACTCCGTGGCAGTCATGACCAATGGCGAATCGGGCAATGTCGGGGTAACTCCATCCAATGAGTGTGGAAACGGAACCCCTGGAACGCTCGCCGTAACAGTCGCCCATCCGCCTACCCAATCCGACCCGATCGTTGGCAATATCTGGCCATGTGCTGTATCGTTGCAAACATACAGCGTGTCATTCGTACCCGGAACAACCTATAACTGGTCAGTACCCTGCGGCAACATTACCCTGGGATACGGAACTAATCAGATTACTGCCGTTATAAGCAGTTGCACGGTTTCGGTTACACCGGTCAATGCCTGTGGCTATGGCATGACCCAATATCTGGTGGTTACTGCCAGTGTGCCGCCTGCAGCCAATGTAACCGTAGCCAATGTAACCGTCAGCAGCAATCAAATCATATGCTGGGGCGCTTCACAGGTACTTACTGTGGGGGGTACCGGCCCGTTTACCGTTGATCCATGGGGATCTGCCACCCTCATCGCCGGGCAAAAGATTTTGCTGCTTCCGGGCGTGAAAGTGTCAGAGAATGGTTACCTGCATGGCTATATTACATCAGGTTGTCAATATTGTAACGGCTTTATCAATGCGCCGGCCGGTGGCAATATTGCTGAAATGAAAGAGACCATCCATCCGGAAAGTATCGTCCTTAAGCAATCCTTCATGGTTTATCCCAATCCGACTTCCGGCATATTTACCCTGGAATTGACAAACCTGGAAACATCCGGGGAACTTGACGTTGAAATCTGTTCCATGCATGGAGAAAAAATAATGAAGAAAAAACTTTCCGGCAGCAGAAGTTATGTATTGTCAATAGCGGCAAGCCCGCCGGGTGTTTATCTGTTGCGGGTTAAATCAGCCAATTCAGTGGAAACCATCAAAATCATCAAGAACTGAGATTTTCTCCCCGCCGACCGGAAAAAGGCAAAAAAATTTTGTAACTCGTAAATCCATGAAAAAAACAATCATACTTTCAATCGCCTTCGCCCTTATCGGGTTCAGTTCATATGCCCAATGGACTTTACAACCCAGTGGAACCAGCAATGAATTAACTTCAGTTTATTTTACTGATGTCAATACAGGTTATTGTGTGGGTGGAAATGGAACCAAATTAAAAACCGCTAATGGAGGGACAAACTGGGTATTGCAACCTAATTTGTCTGGGATCTTTTATTATTCTGTTTACTTTACAGATATCAACACCGGCCATATAACCGGTAGTAATGGAAGGATCGTGAAAACCACCGATGGCGGCCATACATGGTTTAATTATAACCCTGTAACAACCTATGCTTTGGCTTCCGTCCACTTTCCCACTTCCAATATTGGTTATGCTGTAGGTACAACCGGTACCATATTAAAAACCACCAATGGAGGCAGCAGCATGTGGACCGTGCTATCCAGCCCGACTTCAGTTCAGTTAAACTCCGTTTTCTTTATTGACAATAATACCGGTTATGTGGTAGGGACTAATGGTGTTATACTAAAAACAACTGATGGTGGAACCATATGGACTTTCCTACCGAGTGGAACGACAACGGAATGGTTACAGTCTGTTTTTTTTACCGATGCCAATAACGGTTATGTAGTTGGTGGAGCAGGAACTATATTAAAAACGGTAAATGCCGGGACCACCTGGAGTTCAATACCACCAATTACAAATCAACCTTTAAATTCAGTTTTTTTTCTCAATCCCAATACTGGTTATGCAGCGGGTTACAATGGAACCATTTTAAAAACCATTGATGCAGGTGTTACCTGGACTGTTCAATCATCCGGAACTACCAATGATCTATTTTCAGTGTACTTCACAGATGCCAATAAAGGATACGTCGTTGGTGATCATGGCACCATACTCAAAACCACCACCGGCGGGGAAGTTGTTCCTCCAACCCTTTCTACCACATCGCCTGTTTCTATTACGGGTACTTCTGCGATTTCAGGCGGTGACATTACGTCAACCGGGGGCGCTCCTATTATGGCTCGCGGAGTTTGCTATGCTTTGTGGGAGTACCCGGAACTAACAGATTCCCATACCACCGATGGTTCAGGAAGTGGCTCATTCGTG